>NZ_JADHZG010000005.1:0-6215 GCF_027161185.1 Exiguobacterium sp. KJ 601
GATACTAATCGGTCGAGGCTTTGATCTAGTCTAATGGTTTGTGTTGATGAATCCTCAGTTTTCAGGAAACAAACCCTAAAACAATATTGACATGCGTATGACGCGGTGTTAATATTCATTTTGTCTGGTGGCGATAGCGAGACGGCCACACCCGTTCCCATGCCGAACACGGAAGTTAAGCGTCTCAGCGCCGAAAGTAGTTGGGGGATCTCCCCCTGTGAGGATAGGACGTTGCCAGGCAACAACGCAGGACGACCGAGCATACGCTCGGTCGTTTTTTGTTTCTTTGAAACTTTATCCCTTCTTTTTCGTACTAAGTATGAGAAAGAGGGGATTGTTTTGTATATTCGATTAGCCACTTTAAAAGATGTTTCAGGGATTACGAAAGTTTCAACTGCAAGTTTTCAACAAGAAGCACTTTCTTTGCAATTGTCTGAGAGAGATTTGAATGTCGAACCGCCGGGATACGATCTCGAGGCGATGACACAATATATGATTGAAGAGTTAACATGCTATGTCATTGAACAGGACAATCACATCGTTGGGGCGATTATCTTAACGCTCACTGGTTGATGACTATGCACGAATTGATCGTGTTTTTGTGCACCCTGATAGGCAAGGGCAAGGAATCGGTAAAGCGTTGATTCAATACGTAGAAGCTCAATCTCCGCATGTACGGATTTGGGAGTTGGAAACATCGACACATCAAACAAGAAATATTCGTTTTTATAAACAATTAGGATTTCAAGTCGTATATGAGTCAGAAGATGAGGTATGTTTCGTCAAACGAACAAAAGCAAAACCGAGTACGCATTGCTTTGAAGAACAGTCATGTGAAGGTTGGCAAGCGTATGGGGTAAACGCGAGCTTTTTGGCGGTCACAAATAGTAATGTCTCGTCACTTGCTGCGAGCAACTGTAATTTCAGTCAAAGCCTTTTTCGGAACATCAATTTCCGGAATAGTACGTTCAGTGATTTAAATTTGACAGGCTCGCGATTCAATTTTGTGACGATGCAAGAGAATGGACGTACTGTTCAAATGCATCATTCGAATCTGAGAGGTGCTACATTTAATCAATGTGACCTGACGAATGTCACGTTGGCAGGATGTGATGTCGAAGGCATGACGATAAATGGCGTTCCAATCGACACTTTAATCAGTACAAAGAGAGGGGAAACATAATGGGAAATTTTCAGCAGACCCAATTAGACTTACAACAGCGTATCGCAGAGCGTGATCGACTTGTTCGTAAGCAAGAGATACTAAACAAACAGTTGAACGAGCATGAGGCGGTGCGGAAGACACTACTCAACACATTCACGAAAGAACAACGTGATGTGTATGACCTTGAAGAATTCTCGCTCGTCAACACATGGCGAAAGTTACGAGGCACGTTTGATGAACAACGGACAATCGAAATGGAAGAGGCTGCTCGCGCTGAACTGAAATTACGAGAACACGAGGCGATGATTGACGAATTGACGCTCGAACATCGAGAATTACAAGAACAGCTCGAGGTTTATGAGGGAATCGACGCTGAGTGGGAGACCTTCTTAGAAACAAAAGAATCCCATCTTGCGAAAGATCCAGCTATTCGCCGAGACCTACACCATCTCACGAATCAACAAGCCGAAACGAATGAACTTCTCATCGAGTATCGGGAAGCCATCGTTGCCGGTAAGGCGGCACGTTCGACGATTGCAAAAACACTCAAACATCTAGATAGTGCGAAGGGGTGGTCGACGTATGACACGTTCTTCGGGGGTGGCTTGATTGCCACAGCAATGAAACATGAGGCGCTAGATGCTTCCGAACAGACGATGCACGAATTACAATCTGCGTTAGAGCGTTTCTCCCGTGAATTAGCGGACGTGCAAGGTATTGTTCAGGAGTTGCATGTTGATCGAGGTTCACTTATTCAGTTCGCAGATTACTTTTTGGATGATATTTTTTCAGAATGGACGATGCACGGACGAATCAATGACTCCTTAGATCAAGTGAACGGACTAGATCAGGAAATCAGTCAGCTGATTGCTCGTATGACGAGACAAGTGGAAACGTTAGAACAGAAGCTTGACGAGACTGAAGAAAAAAGAAGACAGCTCATCCTGACACGATGAGCTGTCTGTCATTAGATTTCTAGTAGTAAGGATTTTGTTGCTTAGTTCAAGGAGAGCGAAGAGAAAATGAGTAAAACGATGGTATTTCTTATTAGAGGGATGGCAGTCACGGGAGCGCTATTGATTTTATCGATTCCATTTTTCTTTAGTTCTCCCATATCGACCACTCTGATCATTGTCAGTTCGATTTCGTTGATTGCCTTTGTGATGTTTACTGTTTCAGCAATCAGGCTTCGAAAACGGATAGAGGATGAATGACGTGTATTTGTTTTTCTGAAACAACAAAATTACCAAAAGGGGAAGAATCATGGAACAACTGATTGAGGATATCGTACAAAGCGTGAGACCGGATCAACGAACGCTGATTGCTATCTCCGGACACGGGGCAGCGGGAAAATCGACGTTGGCAGAAAAATTACGGGAACGACTCGGTGATATAAACCTGCTTCACACAGACCCGTATATTACAGATTCACAGTTGCGGAAACAAACGATCCTCACGTATCAACACGATGGAACGACCCATCAGTATAAGATGACGGCGTGTCACCCGGCCGCACATCATCTGCTGTCACTCGAGCGAGATGTCCGTATGATTCGAGAGGGAATCGGCTTTTACACGATTGATGTCCCTTATTTGGAGCGGACATGGATTGATCCAGAGAAACCGATCACGATTATTGAAGGGATGAGTGTCGCATTCCTGAATCTTTCGTCTTTTGATCAATCGATTTATCTCTACACAGACGGGGAGACGGAGTTCAAGCGACGTTCACATCGTGATATTCAGGAACGGGGTATGGAGCTGGACTACTTACGCGCTTCACATGTAGAGAGACGTCTACAATATGAATTGTTCATGCATCCGTATCGCTACTATTTTCAAACCGTCGTCAATACGAGTAAGGATGAAATTCAAATTGAAAAAACCGCTCACGAGGAGCGGTGACTGCGTAACGTATCTTGAATGCCGATACCGAGCTGTTCTTGTTCGCGCTCTAGCTGTTCCCATGTGAGGGAACGATGACGCAATTCGACGTCGGTCGCCATCGATTCGAGCGTTCGCTGGGTCTCGATGTTGTCGAGCCAGTAGTAGAGGTCGATCCCATCTTCATGTAAGCGCCAAAACGATTTGACGACCTCGAACTCATCGGCCCATTCTCCGACCGGCTTGAATCCATACTTTTCAACGAATGGATACGGACGTTCTTCCCCGAGCGGGTCGATTACGTTTCGGACGAACATCGGCTCAAGTCCAGCGTGAGCGGTCGCATCGAGTAATCGTTTCAGTTCAGGCATCGGTTCGATTTCGATGTGTTCGATCACATCAAACCAAACTCGCTTGATGTCCTTGTCCCACAATGTAGCCTCTATACTATACGGGGCGCCGGCAGAAGAGGGTGCGTACATCGTCAACTCGAATGAAAACGGAACATCTTCCTTCGCTCCGGGTTCTAGTACAAGCGATAGTGGAATTGGGACTTCTTGAATATCAGCTTCTCGATTGAACTCGTTTCCTTCCATAGTGATGTCTTTGAACGTCGTCAAGAAGGTCAGGGTGAGTTCCTGTAATCGAACGACATTCGTTGTCGGGTTGGAGACGTGCAACATACCCGTCACGGTCTGCTTCGGAATGAGTGCTGCCGGGTCAAACGTGATCTCGGCTTCGATCTCCGAAAAGAACCATTTCTTGAATCGATTTCCCCATTTGGACATGGCGGTCGCGCCCCTTTTCTCTGATAGTCTATGCTGTTATATCTGTTCCCGATTCTATTTTTGAAAAAACATTAAGAAAATGGTTGCTTTTTATAACTGTCTCGCTTATTATAGAGGATGTCGAAACAATTCAAACCATCGCGGGGTGGAGCAGTCTGGTAGCTCGTCGGGCTCATAACCCGAAGGTCGTCGGTTCAAATCCGGCCCCCGCAACCAATTTTTATTTAATTTCATATGTCGTCGCGGGGTGGAGCAGTCTGGTAGCTCGTCGGGCTCATAACCCGAAGGTCGTTGGTTCAAATCCAGCCCCCGCAACCAATTTTTAAATGAGATAGCGAAACGATAGCGTTTCGTGTTTTTTTTTGCTTAAAATGAAGTGTACAATGAGTACGTATGAGAAGCGATAAAGGAGAACCATTCATGTATACATTGATTACGCATTCTGCGGCAGAGACGCAGGCGGTGGCAGAACGTTTGGCCACACTCGTCGAAGCAGGAACGGTCATCACGTTAAACGGTGACCTCGGTGCCGGCAAGACGACGTTCACACAAGGGTTCGCAAAAGGACTCGGAGTCACGCGGAACGTCAACAGTCCGACCTTCACCATTATGAAACAATATAAAGGGCGATTGCCGCTCTATCATATGGATGTCTATCGTCTCGAAGATACGGGGGATGACATCGGTCTTGAGGAATATATCAACGGTGATGGTGTCGCCATCGTCGAGTGGTCGAACTTGATCGAGTCCTCCCTCCCGGAAGAACGCTTGGTCATCACGATTGAACGGGTTGGCGACGAAGAACGTAAACTGACACTTGCTCCGACGGGTGAGCGTTACGTTCAAATCGCCAAGGAGGTGCTCGCATGAAGCAATTGATGATTGATACGGCGACGACACGATTGTCAGTCGCGTTAAGTGAGGCTGGAGAGATTCAAGCCGAAGCGACGGTCATGGTCTCAAAAAACCATGCGGTCACACTCATGCCGATGATTGAACAGCTCATGGCAGCGGTCAAGTGGACACCGAACATGCTCGAACGCATCATAGTCACGACCGGACCTGGGTCGTACACGGGAATTCGGATTGGAGTGACGACAGCGAAGACACTCGCTTATACGCTCAATCTTCCACTCATCGGTGTATCTGCCCTGCAGCTCATGGCAGCGGCCCCGAATACCGATTTGCCGGTCGTCTCATTGATTGACGCGCGCCGTGGCAATGCCTATATCGGATATTATCAGCACAACAAAGCACTAACACATGATCAGCACGCCTCAGTCGCGGATTGGTTGCGACTGAATAGTCAAGGTCGCTTCCTTGTCGTCGGAGACGTGGAACCGTTCCGTGACGTGTTAAGTGAATATGACTATATCGAAGCACCGGCTGCCCATCGATACGGGCGTGCGAGTGATTTGGTCGTCTTCAGCGATCAGACGAGCGATGTCCATTCGTTTGAACCGGAGTATTTGCGACTCGCCGAGGCGGAAGCGAAATGGTTAGAGGGACAAAACAATGGCTGACGTGAAAATTCGTCGGATGACGTGGCTTGATGTCGAGGAAGTGACGAAAGTCGAAGAAGCGTCGTTTGCCATTCCGTGGACAAAAGAGGCGTTCATGAATGAGATGCTTCGAAATGAACAGGCTATTTACTTTGTCGCGGTCCATGACAAACGGGTCGTCGGGTTTGTCGGCGTTTGGACGATTGTCGATGAAGGACATATCACAAACATTGCCGTCTTACCTGAGTTTCGTGGACAGGGCATCGGCAATCAATTGTTAGCGGAACTTGTCGCGTTCGCCAAGTCAAAAGGACTCGTCGGATTGACGTTAGAAGTCCGCGTGTCGAACGTTGGCGCGCAAAAACTATATGAACAGTTCGGTTTTATGCAAGCCGGTCGGAGAAGACGCTACTATCAGGATAATAATGAAGACGCCTATATTTATTGGGCGAAGTTAGGAAGTGAGTCAGAATGAACACATCACTGATTCTCTCGATCGAGTCGAGTTGTGACGAGACGTCTGTTGCGCTCGTCAAAGATGGAAAGACGTTATTGTCGAACGTCGTTTCTTCTCAAATCGAGAGTCATAAACGATTTGGTGGCGTCGTCCCTGAAGTGGCGTCTCGTCATCATGTGGAACGAATCACGTACGTGATTGACGACGCATTGAGTGAAGCCGGCGTGACGATGGAAGACGTCGATGCGGTCGCGGTCACACAAGGACCGGGTCTCGTCGGTGCCCTTCTCGTTGGGATCAGTGCGGCCAAGGCGTTGGCATTCGCCCATCAAAAACCGCTCATCGGTGTCCACCATATCGCCGGACACATTTACGCAAACGAACTCGTCGAAGAGATGAAGTTTCCGCTTGTCTGTCTC
>NZ_JADHZG010000005.1:6332-78181 GCF_027161185.1 Exiguobacterium sp. KJ 601
CTCAGTCTCCCATATCCGGGAGGTCCTGCGATTGACCGCCTGGCAGCGGTCGGGGAAGACACGTACAACTTTCCACGCGTTCGTCTCGAACCGGGTAGCTTCGACTTCAGTTTCAGTGGCTTGAAGTCATCGGTCATCAACGCCGTACACAATGCGGAACAACGGGGAGAGACGGTCATCCCTGAAAACTTGGCGGCGAGCTTCCAGGCGAGTGTCGTCGAAGTGCTCGTCGAGAAAGCGATTCGTGCCGTGAAGGAAAAAGGGGCGAAGCAACTGCTTGTCGCGGGTGGTGTCGCGGCGAACCGTGGCCTCCGCGCAGCACTTCAGGAAGCTGCTACAGCTGAAGGAATTCAACTCGTCATTCCACCGCTTGACCTGTGTGGGGACAATGCGGGCATGATCGGGGTGGCGGCACATCACGCGTATGTGCGCGGTAAGCGCGATACACTAGCGATGAACGCGGTTCCTGGGTTATCCTTAGAAGAGAGCATGACAGTCTAGGGGGAAATAGAGACATGACGAAACGCATCATCATCGGAGGGCTCATCGTACTACTCGTCGTTGCGACGTTCTTACAAGTACGTGAGATTATCCGCGCTTACAATATCGCCTATCAAGAGGAGATTGTTCCAGAAGAGACACGAGTGAAGTCACTCACTGGAGAAGAGGCATTAGAAGGTATCGGTCGCGTGACCGGAGAGAATACGCTCATCAAGTCACTATATGGCTACACAAGTGTCGTCGACCAAGAGCCGGAGCGTGTGATCGTCGTCGATCGCAATCTCGGGGTACAACCAAAAGCGAGCGATGCTTATTATGAAATCGAGCGGGGTCGCGAGGCAACAGAAGAAGAAGCGGCGAAGTTTGATGATTTGATTGAGGAGCTCGACGAACAGCAACTGTTCGCACAAGTCATTTCGACGCATGAAGCACGCTATGTGACGAATGGCGAAAAGCCGATGACGTTCTATAAAGTGTTCACACGTGACGTCGACACGAACGAGGCTGTCTTCTTTATCGCTGAAGACGGGACGAAGCTCGACTTCCATACAATCGGATTCCAACCACTACGTTACTTCTAACAAAAAGGTTCAGCCACGAGGCTGAACCTTTTTGAGTGCTTCAAGTTGTTGAAGGAATGTATGGGCGAACGCGAGACATGCTTCCTTTTTTTCATCCGTATCCGGGTCGAATTCAATCTTGAGCGCAGGAACAAGAACGTGTCCACCGGCAGTTTGAAAGGCTTGCTCGACGGTATCGACGGCTGCACAATACTTGGGATAATCCGTGTCCCCTGAACCGAAGGCGGCACACGGCAAACCGTTTAGCGACGATTCTTCCAAATCATATACGAAATCCTCGGCCTCATACGGAACATCTCCGTCTCCCCACGTGTACGTACCGAGTATGACTGCATCATATTCGGCGAATTGCTCGATACGTAAGGATTCCAAATCGTCAGATATCGATACATCGTGTCCTGCGTCCTGCCATGTATGTCGAATCAGATTCGCGATGTCTTCCGTATTGCCAGACATGCTCACGTACCCAATCAATAGTTTCATTGTCATCACCTCAACAACAGGCTAATTGAAAATGATTATCAATTTCAATGATAACGTTGATTGTACAAACAAAACCACGTCTTCAAACAGAAGACGTGGTTTTGTTATGCTTTTGGTTGTCGATAATTCTCTCGATGCCACGTATTGATACGACTCACGATGAACACGAGAAGGGCGAGGATCCACATGAAGAGCGTCTCTTCATAGAAGTGGGCCCACACCGATCCAGGCGCATAAAACGTGTGAACGGTCACATCGACCGGCCAGACGACGACACGGATGAAGAGCGTGCTCATGAGCAGACCACTGAAGAGACTGAGTAGTATCCCTGGCCACGTCTGAATGATGAAGCCGATGACGACCGGTAAAAAGTAAAAGAGAATAGACGGGACAATCGTCGGCTCCCCACGGATGAGTTCAGACACGAACTCGGTCCCGGTCGGCACGATATAGGCCAGTCCTGTGAGGAACGCTTGAATGAACTCGATTCGCATGGCACGGGTACGCATCATGTATGGAGTTCCTCCCATTCCGCATAAAGTGCGGTAATCGATTCTTTCGCAGCGTCCGATTCGGTCGACAACTCCTGTGCACGGGCGAAGTCGTTGAAGACGTCCGGCTCACAAAGCAACTGTTCGATCTCATCAAGACGATTCTCATGTTGCTCAATCGCTTGCTCAATCTCTTCGATGCGCTGTTTGATGCGGCGCTCTTCTCGCTGTTGTTCCTTATCGGCGCGTTGTTTTTTCACGACGACCTGCTTCGTCTCCTCACGGGCGAGTCGCGCCAGTTCCTCGAGTTCTTCTTTCTTCTCGACGTAGTACGAATAGTCTCCGAGATACTCGTCGATGCCGTTCGGTGTGATCTCTAGCACACGCGTCGCGAGTCGATCGATGAAGTAGCGGTCATGCGAGACGAAGAGAATCGTGCCCGGATAGTCGAGGAGGGCATTCTCCAAAATCATCTTCGAGTCGAGGTCCAAGTGGTTCGTCGGCTCGTCCAGGATCAGGAGGTTCGGTTGCTCGAGCTTCAGCTTGGCCAAGGTGAGTCGTGCCCGTTCGCCACCGGATAGTTCATGAACACGCTTCATGACGTCATCGCCACTGAAGAGGAACTGTCCGAGCAGACTCCGAACTTCTTGCTCGCGCATGAGCGGCCAGTCGTTCCAAATCTCGTCGATGACACGGTTCGCGTCAGACAAGTTTTGTTGCTCCTGGTCGTAGTAGCCGATTTCGACGCCCGTCCCGTAACGGATCTCACCGGTGAGGGCGGCTTGTTGTTTCGTCAACACTTTGAGGAGGGTCGACTTCCCGACCCCGTTCGGACCGACGAGCGCGACGGACTCCCCGCGTTGCAGTTGGAAACGGAGATTTTGAGCGATTGCTTCCTCGTATCCGATGGCGAGGTCACTCGCGCTCAATACATCGTTCCCGCTCTGGCGTTTGATAGAGAACGAGAGGACGGCACTGCGTTCGTCACCATCCGGAGCATCGAGTCGGTCGACTTTCTCGAGACGTTTCCGCACGCTTTGTGCACGTTTCGTCGTCGTCGCCCGGGCGATGTTTCGTTGGATGAAGTCCTGCATCTTGGCAATCTCTTCTTGCTGCGACTCGAACTGCTTCTTCTCTTGTTCGTAGAGGGCCGCCTTCTGCTCGAGATACTTCGTATAGTTCCCGACGAAGCGGCGGCTCCGATGACGTGACAACTCATAGACGACCGAAACGACGCGGTCGAGGAAGTAGCGATCGTGGGAGACGATGAGGACGGCACCTTTATAGCCGCTCAAGTACTTCTCTAGCCAGGCGAGCGTCTCGATGTCCAAATGGTTCGTCGGCTCGTCCAAGATGAGCAGGTCGGGACTTTGAAGGAGCATCTTCGCCAAGGCGAGACGTGTCCGTTGTCCCCCGGAGAGTGTGTCGATTCGACGCTCGAAGTCGTCCGGATAGAAGCGCATCCCGTGAAGGACCGAGCGGATGGTCGCTTCATATTGGTAACCGCCACGCTCTTTGAACGTATGTTGCTCTTCATCGTAAGAGGAGAGGAGGCGTTCGTACGCAGCGGCGTCGTTTAGAATCCGTTCGGAGCCCATGTCAGCCTCCATGCGACGGAGCGTCTTCTCTTGCTCGATCAAGTCCGTGAAGACGGTGAGCATCTCATTCCAGATCGTCTCGTCGGATTCTAACCCTGAGTCTTGGGCGAGATAGCCGATCGTGACGTCTTTTGGCTTCATGATGTCCCCGGAGTCATAGTTGTATTCACCAGCGATGACTTTCAAAAGCGTCGACTTTCCGGCCCCGTTACGACCGACAAGGGCGACGCGTTCGCCTTCCTGGATTTCGAGTTTGACATTTTCTAAAATCGGCTCGACGCCGAAGGATTTGGATAAGTTGTTGACTTGCAGTAGGATCAAGTGAAAAAACCCCTTTCTCTCTATTTAGTATACTGTATTTTTCAGCGATTTTAGGTATATTCGTTGAGTGGTCATGTGAATTCGTTTACAATCAAGGTGTATGAAATTCAGATTCGTTTGTAACGTGTCGTAAAAAGGAGGCTCTTTCCGTTGAGTCAAAACGAACCAAAGATTCCACAAGCGACAGCCAAACGGTTGCCACTATACTATCGATTTATTCAAAGCCTGCATGCTTCAGGGAAACAACGTGTCTCTTCAGCAGAACTGAGTGAGGCGGTCAAGGTCGATTCGGCTACGATTCGCCGTGATTTCTCGTACTTCGGTGCGCTCGGTAAAAAGGGATATGGCTATAACGTGCAGTATCTGTTAGACTTTTTCCGAAAGACACTGAATCAAGACGAGATTACGAATGTCGCCTTGGTCGGAGTCGGTCACCTTGGGACGGCATTCGTCAACTATAACTTCCTTAAAAACAATAACACACATATCGTCGTCGGGTTCGACGCAGACGAGACAAAAGTCGGCACGACGATGTCAGGCGTCCCAATTCATCACGTCGATGAGATGGAACAAATCATGAAGCAAAACAAGATCGACGTCGCTATTTTGACGGTACCTTCTGCTTATGCGCAGTCCGTCGCAGACGACTTGGTGCGTTTCGGCATCAAGGGCATCTTGAACTTCACACCGGCACGACTCACTGTACCGGATACGGTTCGCGTCCATCATATCGATTTGTCGATTGAGCTGCAGTCACTCATTTACTTTATGCAACACTATCCAACCGCTGAGGGGGTCCATCAATAATGGAATTACTAGCATCATCACTCGTCGTCGGGATTCCGGGTGGGGCGAGTCTATTCATCATCGCCATCATCGCGCTTATCATCTTCGGACCGAAGAAATTGCCAGAGTTTGGTCGCGCGGCCGGACAAACGCTTCGTGAGTTCAAAAATGCAACGAACGGCATGATGAACGAGCACGACGAGAACGACAAGAAAGCTATCGAAAAGAAAGAGCAGTAAGCCATGAATCATCAACCTGATCAAGAGCGGGAACTCACCGATCACTTGACAGAGCTGCGGAGACGACTGATGCTATCTGCATTTGTCGTCTTTGCCTTCTTTTTGATGGCTTTGCCGAGTGTCAAATATGTACTCGCGTATTTGCAAAAAGACCTCGTCGAACGCGGGCTCGAACTGAACGCCTTTGGGGTCGCGGACCCGCTCATGATTTACTTGAACTTGGCGCTCATCATCGGTCTGATCGCGGCGAGCCCATTTCTACTGTATCAAGTGTGGGCGTTTGTCGCACCCGGTCTGCATCCGAATGAGCGGAAAGGCACACTTGCCTATATCCCGATCATCTTCGGACTGTTCTTGATCGGTCTTGCGTTCGCCTACTACTGGTTGTTCCCGCTCGTCCTTGATATCTCGACGGACCTCGGGCAAGACCTCGGACTCGAACAAATCATCGGGGCCAACAATTACTTCACGTTCTTGTTGCAGCTGACAATTCCGTTCGGTCTATTGTTCCAACTGCCGGTCGTCATGATGTTCTTGACCCGAATCGGTGTCGTGACCCCGTACTTCTTATCAAAGATTCGAAAGTACGCATACTTCGCCCTATTCGTGATCGCGGCATTCATCACACCGCCGGATTTGACGTCGCACCTCATGGTGTCGTTACCACTCTTCTTCCTATACGAAATCAGTTTATCGATTTCACGCATCACCTACAAAGGGGTGCTGCGCCGGGAAAAAGAGGCGATGGTGCAAGAACAGATGGATATAATGAAACAGATGAATGAAAAGTGAGCACTGCGTCAAATTATGACGCGGTGCTTTTTTGAATATTAGGGCTATGCATTTTTGAGAAAACATCTTAAAATTAGAAGGGATTCAACAAAAATGGATGTTTTTTGAAAACTTATGTATACATAAACAGAAATGAGGAAGCAGATGAACAAGTGGTTATGGAGTACGCTCGTCGTACTCATATTGTTGATTGGACCAAAAATGGATGCCTTTGCAGAAGGAGCGGCAAAAGCGGACGTTCTGCCAACGGGAAGTGTTGTATCAAACAGTGAATATGTATGGCGATCGGGCGACCCAGAGACGATTGTGCATATGCGCACAGGAAAAGTGTATACACTTCCCGTCCGCGTGTCGGTTGAACACAATATCGTTGGACTCGGAGACGGTCGCGTCATTTTAGATGCATATGGCGAGGTCATCATTTGGGATCCGATTAACGATGCGATGACGTCATTCCCGAATGATTCGAGTAGTGGTCTCGATTATCTTCATGCTGTGAATCAGGATTTAGAAATGATTCTTTGGAAAGGACATACGACGTATTCTGTCACTTCATTGACGGGTGAGATTCTCGGAACGTTTAATACGGAAAGTATATACGAATCGTACGACCTTCTTGCTGACGGCACGGTCCTAGTCTTCGCAAACGGTGAAATCACGAAACGAGCCATCACGGGAGAAACGCTTGAAACGCTTGGAACATATACGGACAAGGTACGATCTGCCCAATATATCGAAGAAGCGAATCAATTAGTGGTCAAGATGTCCACCGACTCACATCTCCGAATTTTTGATTTGACCACGAAACGTTGGATTGAAAAAGAGGCGGAATCTGTCACGAATCTCCTGTGGAAAGACGGGATTTACTACTTCACGATGCGGAAAGTGTTTGATACGTATTACGTGAGTTACAATGTTGCCACTGGAGAATGGAAAGAATCATCGGTGGATGATACGTTTGTTAATCTAAGAGGAGATTGGTATGTGCTATCCCATGATGTGACGGCAGGGTATACGCCGGAGTCATTTTGGAAAGCGCCACGACAACTGTTGATCGATGTACCGAAAACAACGACACGATATGAAGTGAACCAATCCTATCAAGTGAACGGAACCGCTAAACTGATTGATGGAACATCCATTCCTGTCAGTGGGACAGAATTGTCGGCAACGTATCGATATTCTGAGAAGAAACCTTTTGTTTGGGAACAAGGTAAGTTGACGATGAACACGAATGGCGGATATTCTTTTGAATTTAGATGGAACGGGTTAGAACGAACAGAAGACTTTGTAGCATCTAACTATGTTCCGCTCACACTCGATCCGCCAACAGGTGTTTTGGGACCCATCACAGGAACAACGGCACCGAACACCCCAGTATTCGTCAGTGTGACGAAAAGCACCTCTCAGTACACCGACTCACTAGATTCATTGGTCAACTATCAGTCGAAAACGGTTCAGTCAGACGAGATGGGACGCTTCACTTGGCAACCGACGCGCTGGTTCGCACCAGGATCGCGTGTGACCGTAAAAATCGGAAGCCCATCAAGTGTATATGCCAATCCAATTGAACTGGTGACGGTAAAAGAAAGTGAAGATACTTTACCGAACGACATCACGCTTGTAACGAACTCTGTAAAATCAGGTGTGACATTACAGACCACGCCACAGGCTACCGTTGACATCGTTGCCCGTAGCGAACGCGGTTATGAAGCCTGGAGTGAGCAAGTAAATGAGGATGGGATGCTTCAAATCAAATCATTTTCTCACATGTGGTTTGGTGTTGGGACAAAAATATACTATAAGTTACAGGATGCACCTGCCTCACAGTTCCGTCTTGCGGAAGTGAAGGCGACGTATGATGCACCTATCTTCACTTGGACGCGGACACCATTGATGTACGATAAATCGATTGATGTAACGTCTAGCACAAATGAAGCATATGAAGTTTATCGGAATGACATCCTTGTGACAAAGACGAGTTCGATGCCTTATACGTTCGATACGCCATTACGCGAAGGCGATGTGATTCGTGTCAAACGCACGTATCGCGATGCCACTTACGAATTGACGAAGACGGTTCGCGCGTTCGCACCTGTTTTGAGTGTCACGGACGTCATGATGACGAAGACACAGGCGACACTCTCGATTAAAAAGACAAGTGTGGCCCCGGTTCGTTTTTACGTAAATAGTGTGGCCGTTTCACCAAAACGGTTATCAACGACACGGTACACCATCCCGGCGAAACCGGGTGACACGATTCGTGTCCGTGCCTCTGTCGGATCAAAATCCCGTGAAGTCACAGTGGAATTGCCAAAGACCTCGCTGTCCACGCTATCCATCAACGACGAAAAGTCGTTATGGGTCGGGTATGTACTACCGAACAGTACGGTGACACTAAAGAGCGGTACGAAGACAATCGCCAGTGGAACGGCAAGCAGTACAGGCCGTGTGACGCTACGATTCAGTCGACAACCGGTTGGAAGTGTCGTGACGTTGACGAGTCAGCAAGGGACGTATCGTCACATTCAGAAAAAGACCGTGACGGTCGGACCGGCTCCGACATTGTCATCGACCATTCCTTCAAGTGCGTCGAAGACATTGCGTGCGACGTCAAACGTGGCTTACGGTACACTCACGCTGATGCGTGGGACGACCGTTCTCGCAGAGAAAGAAGTAAAAACGACTTCGACGATTCTCAGTTTTTCACCGCAACGAAAAGGGACGCAGCTCACGCTTCGTCTCGTGACACCGAAAGGTCGAAGCGTAACGAAGACGTTCACCGTTCGATGAGTACTCGGACCATTCGCATGAGCGGGTGGTCTTTTTACTTTCAACATACCTGTGAGCCCTTCACTCATGTTAATATGGAAAAAAGAGGGATTTGAGGTGTGGGTCATGTGGTGGCAATGGTACGGATTTGAGACAATCATGATGTTGATCTTTGCAGGGATATCCATTGGGACTGGAAGACATCTGTTCCTGTCAAAAACGGATAAGGTTCTCACGATTTCGTTTGTGAGTATGGTCATTGGTTTTTGTATGATGCTCGTCGGAGTGGGATACATAAGAGGATTTGATGGAATGGGTTGGTTCGTATACGGTTTGCTCCTATACGGTGGAAGTCTCCTTGTCTACTTGACGTTCACTATTTTTCGTTTGAAACGGGAGGAGTAAAGAGAATGAGTGATTTGACCTTTTTGATGTTGTTGTTTCTTGGATTGACACTAGGAGTGGTGCTATCCATCTATCACGTGATGCGGCAGAAAAGAAGACGGTCCGTGTTACTCCTGATCGGTACATTACTGGTTGTAAGTGGCTATGTACTTGTGATTGGCAATCTGGCATTTGGATACGGATGGGGAGCATTGTGGTGGGCGGTCCTCGGGCTCGCTATGAACGTCTTCGGTTTGATCGTGCATCTATTTGTAATAATCTATCATCTATTATTGAAAAAGCGGCGAGTCCGGTCATGAGAATGAGCGGATTTTTTCTGTTCAAACTTTAGACACTTTTACGTGAAAAAGTGAGCAAAGTCATTGATTCTTATATTGTGAAATAGTACACTAAGGTCAAGAAGTAAATGTGATGTTTATCACAATATAAAACGAAACGTATTGTTTAACATAAAAGGAGAGACGACTCATATGAAAATCGCAGTCATCGGATGTACACACGCAGGAACAGCAGCAGTCAAAGGATTACTCGCCAAGCACGACAATCTCGATATCACCGTTTACGAGCGGAACGATAACGTTAGCTTCCTCTCGTGTGGGATTGCGCTCCACGTTGGTGGTGTCGTCCAACGTGCGGAAGAGTTATTCTACTCGTCACCACGTGAACTTGAAGAACTCGGTGCGACGATGCGCATGAAACATGACGTCTTGTCGATCGACTCCGAAGCGAAGACGGTCCACGCTAAAAATCTTGAGACCGGTGAAGACGTGCATGACACGTATGACCGCTTGATCGTCACGACGGGTTCATGGCCGATCGTCCCGACGCTCCCGGGGATCGAAATGAATGGAATCGAGCTCTGTAAAAACTACGCGCACGCCCAACGCATCATCGAGCGGGCGACAGACGCGACGAAGATTGCCGTCATCGGGGCTGGCTATATCGGGGTCGAGCTCGTCGAAGCGTTCGAAGCATACGGAAAACATGTCACGTTTATCGATAGTGCCGACCGCATCTTGAACAAGTATCTCGACAAGTCGTTCACGGATCAATTGGAAGCGGATATGACAAGTCGCGGAATCGACCTCGAACTCGGTCAGACGGTCGAGGCATTCCGTGGAACGAGCGGAAATGTCACACATGTCGTAACAGACAAAGGTGAATTCGAAGCGGATCTCGTCATTCTCTGTGTCGGATTCCGTCCGAACACGGGACTCTTAGAAGGACAGGTCGATATGCTCGGGAATGGTGCCATCATCGTCGATGAATATATGCGTACGAGCAACCCAGATATCTTTGCAGCAGGGGACAGCTGTGCCGTCTACTATAACCCGGCGCGTACACACGCCTATATCCCACTTGCGACGAACGCTGTCCGCATGGGAACACTCGTCGCGGAGAACATGATGCAACCACGCGTCCGCTACCAAGGGACACAAGGAACGTCGGGACTTCGACTCTATGACTGGAATATCGCGTCATCTGGTTTGACGGAAGAAGCGGCAGCACTCTTCGGAGTCGAAGTGGAGAGTGTCGTCATCGAGGACGCGTATCGTCCGGAGTTCATGCCGACCGCAGAGAAAGTCGAATTCAAACTCGTCTATGAAAAAGGGACACATCGTATTGTCGGTGGACAAGTGTTATCGAAAGCGGATTTGACGCAAGCGGTCAACACGCTCTCCCTCGCCATTCAAAACGAGATGACGATTGAAGAGCTCGCCTATGTCGACTTCTTCTTCCAACCGCACTACAACAAGCCATGGCACTTCCTGAACAGCGGAGCGCTTGAAGCGATGAAAGACAAAGTGAATGCCTAACAAAAAAACGCGGAAGCTGCATGGCTTCTGCGTTTTTTATAGATAACGTGGCGCATCTTTCATGGAATTCGTCAAAATCATATAAAGCAGGAAACTCCCAGGTAGAATCAAGAAGATGAGTCGAACTCCTATTGAAGAAATACCAAAGTATTCAGCAATTCCACCACATACTCCTGACAGAGAGCGGTCCGTCGCCGACTTTCGAAGTGTTCGTTGCATAGTAAAGCTCCTTATGAGTTGATATGTAAATTTTACCATATGAGTGTATGAAAAAGCGCATCAATTTAATTGATGCGCTACTGTTTATTTCAAGATGTCGACGAGTTCATCGAGCACTTGGTTGGCAGACAAGACGCCACCAGACGTGTTCCAGATGTCATCACTGACTTCTGTCACTTCCCCTGCTTTGACAGCATCGAGGTCTTTCCACAACTGATTCGATTGCCATTCTTCGGCTGTCTTCGACCCGTCTGCCCCACCATATGTGAAGTAGACGATGTGGTCGCCCGCCATCTCTGGGATTCGTTCCATCGCGACTGGCTCAGCGAATTCCGCTTTGTCTTGTGACGCTGGACGTTTGATGCCGACATCATTAAGGATGACGCCGGAGAAGCTGTCATTGAAGTAGATGCGTGACTCGCCAGGAAGGAAGCGGACGACCGAGAGTTCTTTATTCACGGCGTCTCCGAGTTCCGCTTTCGTATCTTCGACGTGCTGTTCGTAGTCGGCCAACGCTTGATTGCCTTCCTCTTCTAGGTTGAGTGCGTTCGCATAAAGGGTGAAGTTCTCTTGCCAATCACCTTTGAGCGTCTCTGACATGACCGTCGGTGCGATGGCGTTTAATTTGTCATAGATGTTCTCTTGACGAAGTTTCGTTCCGATGATGAGATCGGGTTTCAATTTTGCGATGGCCTCTAGATTGACTTCGCTTTCTGTCCCGACTTCCGTGACGTCTGTCATCTCGGACTCAATGTGCGGGTACCACGGGTCGCCGTTCCATGATTTGACGGCTCCGACTGGTTTGACGCCGAGGGCGAGAAGGGCTTCTGTCCCTTCGTTCGTCAAGACGACGACGCGTTCCGGGTTTTCAGGTACGTCCGCCGTCCCCGTCGCGTGCTCAATCGAGCGAGTCGCCGTTTCTGAACTTGTATCGTTCTCTGTATCGTCAGACCCGCCGCAAGCAGCGAGGACGACGGTTAAGCAAAGCGTAAGTAACGCGAGCATCCACTTTTTCATTACCATTCTCCTCTATGTAGGTGATTTTCCTTCCTGACTATAAGTGATAATGATTCTCACTGTCAACCCCTTTTTATGGAACGCAATATTTGCTATGGTAGGAAAGGAAAGAAGTGAGGACATGAAAAAACCTTGGATCAAATTACTTTTCTTGATCATCTGTTTACCTATCTTAAGTTATATCTCCTTGCGCGTCGGTGTGATTGCGGTCAGCCATCAAGATGTGATGACGTTCCAAGCGGACGGGTCATCTCAAGCGATGATTGCGTTAGCCGACAATCGCATCCCACGGACGGTCGTCGCGCTACTCGTCGGTAGTGTCCTAGGTCTCGCCGGGCTCATTTTTCAACTCGTGACCCGCAACCCGCTCGCATCTCCTGATATTTTGGCGGTAAACGCCGGAGCGAGTCTGGCCATCGTGCTCGTGACGCTTTTTGGGTTCAGTAGTATCGCCTCGTTCACAACAGCCTCGCTCATCGGAGCGTTTATTGCCGGCGTGATTGTCTATCTACTGAGTGCGAACGGAGGGAACGTCATGTATATGACGCTTGCCGGGGCGTCGCTTGCCGCTCTATTCAGTTCCTTCACCCAGTCGATCATCGCGTATGAGGAAGGCGCGCTCGATGAGGTGCTGTTCTGGCTGACCGGGTCGGTCGCCGGACGATCGCTCACGCTCGTCGAGACGTTGTTGCCATGGATGGCGGCGGCGGTCATTCTCGTTCTCTTGCTCAGTAAAGAGTTAGAGACGTTATCGCTCGGAGACCAGGTCGCCCGTTCACTCGGACAAAATGTCGGCATCATCAAGTTCGTCGCTGTGACGCTCGCCGTAGTGCTCTCCGCATTCGGGGTGGCACTTGCCGGACCAATCGCATTTGTTGGTCTGCTCGCTCCCCATTTGGCGAAATATCTGTTCGGGACGGCCTTTTTCGCTCGTCTCGCCGGAAGTGCCCTCATCGGTAGCGTCCTGTTGCTTGCGGCGGATATTCTGGGACGTATCATCCTGTTCCCACGCGAAGTGACCGTTGGGGTCGTACTCGCCGTCATCGGTGGGGCATTCTTCATCTATCTCGTCAGTGTCAGACAAGGAGTCTTTAAATCATGAAAACATATCGCTTTCGAAAAGGTCCTGTCTCGTTCACGCTCCGGAAGCGTGAAATCGAGTTGGCGCTTCTACTTGTCGTTGGATTGCTCGTGTCGATTTATTTCGGGCTCGCCATCGGTGACACATTCCTTAGTCCCGCCTCACTCGCTGCCCTGTTCATCGGAGCAGGGGATGCATTCGAGCAGCTCGTCGTCTTCGAGTTTCGGATGCCACGTGTGTTGATGGCAATCACTGCCGGCGCAAGTCTCGCCGTCAGCGGTCACTTGTTACAACTGACAATCAAAAACGAACTGGCATCCCCGGAGATTTTCGGGATTGTCGGAGGTGCAGGGGTTGCGACGGCTACGTTCTTCACCGTTTTCTCGGATGAGCGAACGAATCAGCTGTCAGTGCCGCTCGCCTATATCCCAATCGCTTCGTTCCTTGGGGCGATTGTTGTCGGGATGTTCCTCTTCTATTTGTTGAAACGTGGAGTCCCACCTGTCCGGCTAGCACTTGTTGGGATCGGAATCAGCATCTTCTCGCAAGGGATCGTTCAGTTCATGATGCTCGCCTCGAACGTTTACCGAAAGAATGATATCCAACAATGGCTCACCGGTACAGTCTACGCCGCGACGTGGAATCAATTGAAGATTATGGTGCCATTCGTCCTTCTCTTTTTGCTGGCAGCCTTCTTGATTGAACGTCATGTTCGTCCGCTTCATATCAGTGAAGCGACAGCGACGAGCATCGGCGTACCGGTACGCGGGATTCAGCGTGGGACGTTGTTGCTTTCCTGTTTACTCGCCGGAATCGGTGTCGCCTTTGTCGGTGCAATCGGTTTTGTTGGGTTGATGGCACCTCATATCGCTCGACAAGGGTTGAAGCTCCCTTACATTTGGGCGACGCTGCTTGTAGGGGCGACGATTGTCGTGTTGGCGGACGTACTCGCTCGGACGATTTTTTATCCGTATGAACTACGGACCGGCGTGATGACAGCCGTCATTGGAGCACCGTATTTCTTCTACTTACTTCGACGGATGATGAAAGGAAGCATGAGATGAACACATTTGATTTGAACCACGTAACCATCGGATACGAACAGAAGACGGTGCTCGATCAATTATCCTTCTCCATCCCACATGGGAAAATCACCGTCCTTCTCGGCGCGAACGGCTGCGGGAAGTCAACGCTCCTCTCGACGCTTGCGAGACAGCGAGATGCACTGGGCGGAGAAATCGCATTTCGGAACAAACCGCTCGATTCGTATCGGGCGAAAGAGGCGGCTCGACTTATGGCATTCATGCCACAAGTGAACGTGGCACCGGATGGATTGACCGTCGAACAACTCGTCCGATTCGGGCGTTATCCGTACCAGACGTTCTTCAAACGATATTCGGAAGACGATGAACGGGCCGTCGAGCGGGCACTCGCCTTCACCGATACGGTATCGCTCCGTGACACGCTCGTCAGCAACCTTTCCGGAGGACAAAAGCAACGGGTATGGATCGCGTTGGCACTCGCTCAAGAATCGGAGACGATTTTGCTCGATGAACCGACGACATATTTGGACATGTCGCACCAAATCGAAATTTTAGATTTGATGTATCGATTGAATCGATTGGAAGGAAAGACCATCATCATGGTACTTCACGATCTTCACTTGGCCTGTCGCTATGCCGATCATGTCATCGCATTAGCTGGCGGTAACGTGTATCGCGAAGGAAGTCCGAACGATGTCGTCGATGAGACGTTCATGAAAGACGTATTCGGTCTCAAAGTCGTGGTGACCGAGGATCCGCTATACGGGACACCGCTCTGTGTACCGTATTCGCACTATGAGTTGAATGAAAAACGACCGACCTGAACCTAGTCTGCGGACTAGGTTTTTTTACGGAAAAGCAGGGAAAAAGAGTAGGGTAAGTGCGCGTCATGTTTTCTACCTAAGAGGAGGAATTTTTCATGGCTAAAAAGGAAAAACAACCGTATCACATCGTCACGTTCACGTTCCCAGAAGAGGCAATCTCGTATCAGGCGTTCAGTAAGCTGAAAAAGTACCATTCGGATGGGCTCGTCGGTTTTGAACAATTGGTCGTCATCAAGCGTGAAGAGAACGGGGCGTTCTCGTTTGAGGATGCGGCACAGCTCGCACCGGTCAATAAGTCGACGAAAGGTGCGCTCATCGGGATGGCGGTTGGAATCCTCGGAGGTCCGTTCGGTATCCTGTTCGGGACACTCACAGGTGGTCTCATTGGCGGCACGAAAGACGTAAAACATTTACAAGGCATCCAAGACACGTTCAAACGGACGGTCGGTAACATCGAACCAGGTCAGACCGGGGTCATGGCGATCGGAGAAGAATTCGACCCATCGATTTTAGACGGGCTTGCAGAAGAGTTCGGAGGAACGGTCACGCGGACAGACGAGGAGCTGTGAATCATGAAACTCGGGATCTTAGGTGCCGGGAAAGTGGGACGCACGCTCGGGGAGCAGTTCGAACGAGCGGGCTATGAGGTGCTGTACGGGACACGGACGGAGCGAGAAGGCACAATGACCTTACAAGAGGTCGCCTCGACGAGCGATGTTCTATTTCTCTGTACACCGTTCGCGGCCGCAGTCGATCTGATACCGACACTTGACGGACTAAATGGGAAAGTATTGATCGATGTGACGAATCCGATCGCGATCGAGTTTAACGAGGTCGAGCGACCGGACGGGGTGTCGGGTGCGGAATATTTGCAACGACTCATTCCTGATACGAAAGTTGTGAAGGCGTTCAATCAGACAGGGGTCGAGAATTTAGGTGATCCGGATGGCTCCGTCATGTTCGTCGCGGGTGAAGATGAGGAAGCGGTGCGGCTTGTCGTCGAACTATCGAACAAGATCGGCTTCGATACGCATCCGCTCCACGGGCTAAAGCTTGCTCGTGAGTTGGAAGGGTTGGCGTGGCTCTGGATTCATAATGCGGTGAAAGAGCGAAAATCACGGGACTTCGCCTTCTACTTAACAGAACATTAAAAGACGATCGGGGCGATATGCCTCAATCGTCTTTTTTGATTAAAAACCTGTATAGCGATCAGAGCGTGTTTGAAGCAGCTCAATCGTCTCGCGCTCAATCTGCTCGACTTCCCGTTGTTGCCAACCTGGCATGAGGAACGCATCGACGAGTGCCCAAATGCCTGTGATGAATGCACCGAGACCGAGCGTCAAGACGACGAGTAGGAACATGGCGATTCCTGAACCGATTTTTTTGAAATAGAAACGGTGCGCACCAAATGCACCGAGGAAAAACCAAAGCAAGTAGGCGACGAGCAAGCTACGTTTTCGTTTTTCGACTTCGCTGTTCACGAGTAACATTTCTTCTGTCGTCAAATCCATACGCGAATAATTCATAGGACTCCAACTCCCTATCCATAATTGTTATAATGAGTTCGCACTCAAGTATATCGGAAAATGGATTTGTTTCCATGATTTCCTAAAAAGAAAAGAGGTTCTTTATGCTTTTTCCGATTTTGACGTTCATCGTTGCTTTCGTACACGTCGTTGGTGGGGCGGTTGCCCTTTATCAATATCCGCAATATAAACGTATGGCAATCAGTGCCATCGTACTCGGGTTCGTCTACGGTGGATTGACCGTGGCGGTGATTGGATTATGAAGTGGGGGTCAAACGGATCACTTCGTTCGCGTCTTCAAATGCAGAGCGGCTATCAGTTAGGGACATACTTATTTTTAGGTCTCATCATTTTTGATTTACTCTTAGGCGACGTTCCGAGAATCTCGTTTGCGATGTATGCAGTGTTCTTTTACTTTTGGCAGCATGAACGCGTAGAGAAAGAAGAGAAGGGGTTGGCTGAGAAGATGAAGCGGAAGTCGGATGAGTGGACGATCACACTTGTCGTCTTGCTTTGTTTGGTAGGATATGTGGTCTCGCTTGGCCTACAATATCCATCCGTTTCGTTGCTCGAGCTGAGCATCTATGGCTTCTCGACAATCTTCTGCATCCGGGCGTTGACCTTGATCTATGCGATGCACCAACAGCAGCTCGACTAAAACCCATCCTTCCACTGAGAAAGGATGGGTTTGATTTAGGACGCGGCTCGTCGCAGGACGAGCTTTTCTTTTACATAGATGCCGCTATAGACGAGGAAACAGCCGAAGCTGACCAACAGTCCGATGTAGACGCTCATCATGAACGGGGTGAGAAGCGACCCAATCAAAATCGTCGAACGTGATAAGAAGTCGGCACCGGCGAACGAGGTCCCGGCAAACGCAGAGTACGCACCACGGCGGTCTTCTGGCATCATGTTCGCCTTCTCCGTGTTCAGTACCGGTGAGTACAACAATTCGCCGAATGTTGCGATGAGCATGAAACCGAGAAGGAGCATCATCGAGTTCGCGCTTGTGATGACGGCGTACCCGATCGTGTACAACGCGAGTCCGCCGAGTAGCGTATGCTTGTTTGAGAAACGTGAGGCGAGACGTTGAATGAAGAATGTCAACGCGACGACGATGAGCGTGTTCTCGATTTGAATGAGACTCATCATCCGCACCCCGTTGATTGTCCATGATTCAATCGAGAGCGGTTCGAATGAATCGGCGAGCCGGACCGCGACATAACTGCCCATTGAGAACTCAGCAGCGAGGATACACATCGAGCCGAAGACGACTTTGACGAACGGGCGGTCACGCCAGGCGATTTGATAACTTTGGAACACGTCGACGAAGACGAGGCGAAGTTTTTGAGAGGTCCACGTCCGTTTCGTGTCCTCGAGGAAGATGGCGTACGCGATCGGCAGCATGCTCGACGTGAACGTTAAAATCCAAAATAGTAACAATTGATTGCTGACATAGAGCCAGCCCCCGAGTGCCGTCCCAATTGTGATGGATAAGTTGATCAACCAGTAATCGAGCGCATAAACGGCTTTTCGGTTCTCAGGCGTTGTCGCATCGATGATGATGGCACTCATCGCCGGTCGCCCGAGGTTGTTCGTGACCGTGAAGATCGTATAGGCAATCATAAAGACGATCATCTGGTCGAACTGAAGACTGAGCGTCATGACGAGAAACATCGATGCCGTGAGACTTGCCGTCAACACGAGGAGTCGCTTCCGTGAAAACTTATCGGCGAGGTAGCCCCCAATCAACCCGATGACGTATCCGAGACAGACGAGCGAGATCAAGAAGACGCCCGCGATCCATTCGTTGAACGCTTTGACAAAGAGAAGTGCCATGAACGGCATGATGGCGAATGAGACCGAACGGTTGAAAAATGATGTCACGAGTCGAACTTTTATTGGTTTAGGTATATCTTTCCATTTCATCTTGTCACCTTCCATTCTGTACCTGTATGATAAACAAGACAACGGATTTGAAAAATGGACGACATGGGGAAATGATGTCCACTTTTAAAGGGGGGATGTGACGTGGATGCATATTTATTTCGATTGTGGAAAGAGTGTCGGGACGGCGCGTACACGATTTCCGATATGGCGGAAGCCATTCATTTAAGCCCGAAACAGACGAAGCGTCATTTGGCACGGTGGCAAGAAGAAGGGTGGCTCACGTATACGAGCGGACGTGGACGGGGGAATTTGACGCGTCTCGAATGGTTGCGTCACGTCGAGCGTGATTTAGCCAAACAGCTGCTTGAACGCATGGAGAAAGAGTCGGTCGAGGCAGTGACGAATCAACTGGAGTGGGACTGGTCGCCGGCACAGGCGGGACGGTTCATGCGCCAGCTCGAGAAGAAGTTCGGTTACGTCCAGACGTCGAGCGATGCGCTCATCATCCCGCGACGCCGACACTTTTTGACGACACATCCGCTCGAGGCGGCTGATATCCACAGTGCCCACCTCGTCCAGAACGTCTTCAATCGTCTGTTCATGATTGACGCGTCCGGGGAGGTCACGGGGGAACTTGCGCATCACTATGAATGGCAGGGGAGTACGCTCGTCTTGTTTCTTCGGAAAGGGGTCCGTTTCCATGACGGGTCGCTCATGACGAGTAAAGATGTGACGAAGAGTCTGCGCATGCTCGTTCAGTCAGATGCGTATCGCTATATGTATCGGCACGTCCGGCATATCGCATCGAACGGCACGTATCGCGTCGACGTCACGCTCGACCGGCGTCGGAATTCGTACATCCCGAAACTGTCGATGATTCATACGAGTATCGCTAAAGGAAGTGTCGGGACGGGGCCGTTTCAATTGGATCGCCATGACAAGGAGAAGACGGTCCTCCTCGCCTTCGAGAATTATTTCGGGGTGCGGGCGCTCCTCGACCGGGTCGAGTTCATCAAAGTGCCGGACGGATATGATCCGACGTATCGCATCTTATCAAGGGATTCCAAAGAAACCGGACACATCTCGACACCGTCCGGGTTCGGGCTTGTCATCTTGAACAGTCACCCGAATAGTGTGTTCGCCAATGAAGAAGCGAGACATTATATGCATCGATTGATTGCGGAGATTCGACCGGAGATCGGGACACGGAATGAACGGAGAACGCCGAACGTCCGAGGGTTTCTCGGTTCGCTGAGCGAGACGTATCGCATTCCAAAAGGAACACCCGTCACGTTCGACCGACCGATTCGAATCAAACAGACGGACTTCACGAACGATACGACCGACTGGATTGCCGAGATGTTGACGCGTCACGGCATTGCTTATGAGTTCGTGCCCATCAGCTTTAAAGATTCGATTCATGACAAGACGTATTATGAATACGTCGATTTGGTCGTTCACGGGGAAGTGTTCGAGCGGAACATCACGCTCGGGTTTGAACAGTTCATGACGAACGAGTACTCGCCCCCGCATAAAGTGTTCCCTTATATAGAGGGGATGGCGGAGCGGGTCGGGCAATATGATGACCTGCCGTTTGAGGACTGGTTGCCGCTGCACCGGGAGATTGAACGCGAGTTGAAAGAGAAGTCGTACTTCATCCCGCTCTATAACGAGGAGCGAACGATTCCGTTCCCGGTCGAGCTGAAGGACGTCTGTGTCGACTTGTTCGGTTATTTTGATTTTGCGAAACTATGGATTCCATCATAAGGAGGGGTTCGATGAGGAAAAAACTATTGTTGGCATTTCTTTTCTTCAATCCAATCGTATTTCTGATAGGATGGTGGAACGGTGAATGGATGACGATTACAGTGGCGGGATTCGGTGTTGTCTTCCATGCACTTTATCAGGAGCAACTCGAACAGTTTGATGGAGAGAAGGTGAAGTCACTGATACAGAATGTCGATTCGAAACTCGTCTCATCGATTGGCTTTCTTTCAATTTTCAGCTTTTTTGTCGTCGTCTGGTTCTTTGACGAGACGTCAGTTCCGTTGCTTGATACGATGTACGTCGTGTTCGGTGTCATCATGATGCGTCGTGGTATGTTGATTCGCAGTGCTGTACTCCATGAAAAGATTGATTTGACGAACGTCATCCATATAAAGAAAACCCCGAGCTCGTAAGACTCGGGGTTTCATTATGCGGATTTGTCCGTGCCTTCTTTTTTGACTTTTCGGGCGAGTGCCAAGATTTGATACACTTTGAAAAAGTCGTAAGCGGCGACGGCGATGATGAAGTACGTCCAGAAGCTGAAGCCGTACTCTTGTACCGAGAAGTACGCGAGGACGGTGAACAACACACCGAACGATAGACTGAAGAGCATCATCACTTTTAATTGTCGCGGCATAACTGCCACCTCATTTCTACATTAAAAATAGTACGAGCATCACGAGCGCGTTGTTAAACGCGTGGATGGCGATTGGAACGATCAATCGTCTTGTCTTCGCATACGCGTAAGAGAATGCAAAACTCATCGCGATATACACGAGGAACCGATTATCTTGGTGGATGAGTGCGAATAGGATCGAACTGACACCAAAGGCAATCCAGAAACCGAAGCGCGCGTTCAAGTTCCCGAACAAAATATGACGGAAGAGAATCTCTTCGATGATCGGTCCGAGTAAGACGACTGGCAAAATCATAAGTGGAATGACTTCCACCATCTCGGCGATGTTTTGTGTGTTCATCGACTCGACCAGTTCACCAGAGATGGCCGTCTCAATCAAGTTCGCCACGATGACGAGCCCGTATTGCATCAAAATCCCGAGCCCGATCCATTTGACCGTGTCGTTCAAGTTCGACTGGATACCTTGGGCTTTGTATTGTTTCAAGTCTGGCCAGATGAGCAAGATTGACAGAACAATCGTCACACCGAATCCGATGGCGAGCCAGAGCCCGACGAACGTTTCTGTTAGCCATTCCGGTCGTACTTCACTGAGGACGAGCGGGAATAGCTGGACGAACGCATATAGTAAAATCGGGGTGAGGTGCCGGAGACGAATGTTAGGCGCCATCGAAAAACGGGTATTTATCGATTGGTTTGAGTTTAGTGTAGCCAATTCAACACGTCCTTAATATAAGAGTGAACCTACCTTTCTCTCATTGTAACAAATAAGTTCTCTTGACCGCGAGTAAGAGCATTTTTTAATGTATCCCACTTGATTTTTTTATCGACACATACTACACTAATCAGTGTTAGCACTCCTTTTAGCTGAGTGCTAAAACCTTACGATACACATTACATCATTCATATTCGGAGGAGGGTTTTTCCATGTTAAAACCACTAGGCGATCGTGTCATCATCGAAGTCGTGGAGAAAGAAGAAAAGACGATCGGGGGCATCGTGCTTCCTGATACGGCGAAAGAAAAGCCGCAACAAGGGAAAGTCGTCGCAGTCGGTACAGGCCGCGTGACGGACGAAGGCAAGCGCATCGATCTCGACGTGAAAGAAAATGATTTGGTCATCTACTCGAAGTACGCAGGTACCGAAGTGAAGCATGATGGAAAAGAATACTTAATCGTTCGCGAGAGCGATATTCTCGCAATCGTAGGCTAAGCACCATTATTCAAAAACTTTTTTTAGGGGGAAATGAACGATGGCAAAAGATATTAAATTCTCAGAAGATGCACGTCATGCGATGCTTCGCGGCGTCGACGCACTCGCTGACGCAGTCAAAGTAACGATTGGACCAAAAGGACGCAACGTTGTCCTCGAGAAGAAATTCGGTTCACCACTCATCACAAACGATGGCGTGACAATCGCGAAAGAAATCGAACTCGAAGACCGCTTCGAAAACATGGGCGCGAAACTTGTTGCGGAAGTCGCGTCGAAGACGAACGAAGTCGCAGGGGACGGTACGACAACAGCGACAGTCCTCGCACAAGCGATGATTCGTGAAGGGCTCAAGAACGTCACAGCGGGCGCGAACCCGATGATTCTTCGTAAAGGAATCGACAAAGCGGTCACACGCGCACTTGAAGAGTTGAAAGCCATCTCGAAACCAATCGAGTCAAAAGAAGCGATCGCACAAGTCGCGGCCATCTCGGCAGCAGACGAAGAAGTCGGCGAATTGATCGCAGAAGCGATGGAGCGCGTCGGGAACGACGGTGTCATCACAATCGAAGAATCACGCGGCTTCACGACTGAACTCGACGTCGTTGAAGGAATGCAGTTCGACCGTGGATACTTGTCACCATACATGATCTCAGACTCTGACAAGATGGAAGCGTCACTCGACAACCCGTACATCTTGATCACCGACAAGAAGATCTCGAACATTCAAGAAATCATCCCAGTACTCGAGCAAGTCGTGCAACAAGGGAAGCCGATCTTGATCGTCGCAGAAGATATCGAAGGCGATGCCCTCGCGACACTCGTCTTGAACAAACTTCGTGGTACGTTCAACGCGGTAGCCGTCAAAGCACCAGGATTCGGTGACCGTCGTAAAGCGATGCTTGAAGACCTCGCGACACTCACAGGTGGTCAAGTCATCACAGAAGACCTCGGTCTCGATCTCAAATCAGCATCACTCGACATGCTCGGTCGTGCATCGAAAGTCGTCGTCACAAAAGACACAACGACTGTCGTCGAAGGTGCAGGGAACGAAGACGCGATTAAAGCCCGCGTTCAAACGATCCGTAACCAAATCGAAGAGACAACGTCTGACTTCGACCGTGAAAAACTCCAAGAGCGTCTCGCGAAACTCGCAGGTGGCGTAGCCGTTGTTAAAGTCGGTGCAGCTACGGAGACAGAGCTCAAAGAGCGTAAACTCCGCATCGAAGACGCACTCAACGCGACACGTGCAGCAGTTGAAGAAGGAATCGTTGCGGGTGGTGGTACATCACTCATCAATGTCATCCCAGCCGTTCGTGCGTTGCTTGCAGAAGTGACAGCGGATGAAGCGACTGGTGTGAAACTCGTCCTTCGTGCACTCGAAGCACCGGTCCGTCAAATCGCGGAAAACGCGGGTGAAGAAGGTTCGGTCATCGTCGAGAAACTTAAGAACGAGTCAGTCGGTGTCGGGTACAACGCGGCAACTGGCGAATATGTCGACATGATCGCACATGGTATCGTCGACCCAGCGAAAGTGACGCGTTCAGCACTTCAAAACGCAGCATCTGTTTCAGCGATGTTCCTCACAACGGAAGCGGTCATCGCAGACAAGCCAGAAAAAGACGCTCCTGCAATGCCTGACATGGGCGGCATGGGTGGAATGGGCGGTATGATGTAAGTCATATGCCTTCACAGGAACCATTCATCAGCGAAAGCTGGTGGGTGGTTTTTTTGTTTTATATATTGGAAATAAATTAAATACACCCTTTGGCCCTTATTATTTTCTTTTATAGATAATATTTACTTAAATGTAATTAATAACTTAATTAATGATTGCTAGTGGTATAATATAGAAATTAAATAAGGAGGGTTAAAATTGAAAAAAATAAAGCTAATCACATCTCTAGTACTAGTTAGTTCAATTTCTATCTCGAATGTTCAAATGCTTACACCAGTTTCAGCAGAAGAGGAAAAATATAATCTGTCTTCTGAAGTAAATGTGCTTAAAGACACTGACGAAGTTATGATTTATACAGTTAATGAGGAAGGTTCTTTATATAAATATTATGAGTATATAAGTTTATATAAAGTAAAAACGTATAAGTATTTGATTGCAAACAATGAAGAAATACTAGTTGAAAATTTTGAAACGGTTTTTAATTCCGAAGGGAATATAATTGAATCTGAAATAGCAAATCAAACTAGTGAAGTTGACAATTTAGATTATGGAACTACATATAATCAAGTGAGCAGCGTTTCACAAGGTATTTCTTTAGCAAGTGCAAGTGGTAAATGGGTTAAAACTAGTTCGGTTGCCGGTATGAGTTATATTCAATACTCTAATGGGGGAGGATTGGCTAGATACAGTACTATGGAAAAGAAAATACCTAAATACAATACAAAATTTAATGAATATACGAAAAAGGTAGACTCTCTGATTAACATTGAGCGTAGTACTTTAATTAGCGCCTTTGGATTGGGCGGTATCGATGCTCTCATAAAAGCTTTTTCAGGTAAAAAGATGAGTGTGGCAGCAGTGAAAAAATTCGCTTCATCAGTTTTAAAAGGTACAATAGGAGTAGGGACTGCATACAACATAATTGACTATGTTCTTACTTATGATAAAACTCATAAACAATTTTATAGTATCCCGGGAAGTTATTATTATTGGAAGAGACTTTAAAGTATAAGACAAGACTTGAATGGATGTTAGAACATGACATAACCATCTTCAATAATGAATCTTCAAATTGAAACCTACTTATCCTTCATTCGTAATGATCGAAGGAGGGGGGGGTCGATGGCACCACATTGCACGAATTGTCACTATAAATGGAAAATGAAAGAGGTATGGTCATTTGGATTTTCCAAAGACAGAAAAGCATGTCCGAATTGTGGACACACGCAATATATTTCTGGTGAAACTCAGCGTCTATTTACATTAGGCTATTTGAGTCTTCTATTTGTTCCATTTCTTCTATTTCGAATCCGATTAGGCGATGAGAATAATCCATTCCTGTAACAAGGATAACGAAAAACAGGGCTACGATGCGTAGTCCTGTTTTTGTATGGTCTTAACATTCAGTCTGTCTGTTTCCGGTTATACATCACGACACTACCGACGAATGCAGCAAGCGCCCACGCCGTAAGCAAACCGAGCTCTAGCCCGACGGTACCGAAGTTCGCACCGTCTTCCACTTGATGAGCCACATCAATCAAGAGCACGTTCGGTAAATACTCTAGCAATCCGATGATGGCGAAACGGTCTTGTAGTGGCAACAACATCGGTGAGAACGAGAAGAAAAAGAACGGCAACATGACAATCAATGAAGCTTCCATGACCGTCTTCGACATCAAGCCGAACATCGTTCCGATCCCGATATAAAAGAATGTCGAGACGATGAGCGCGAGAGCGATCACAGCCAGATTTTGTGGAGCATAATCCATCAAAAATGACGAGGCTACGATGAGGATCATCGTCGTCACGAATGTGAGAGCGCTCTTTCCGAGCAAGATGTCGAGCGTGCTCGCTGGGGATAACATGAGCCCGCGAAGCGTGTTCTTCTCTTTCTCTTCGGCAATCAATGCACACTGCACAAAGATTGCGACGAGGCTGAACGTGATGTTGATGACGAAGTACGTGATATCGACGCCGCCTTCACCGATTCGCGAATAAAAGACAGCGAAGAAGAGCGGCATGACCAAGGTTGACGAGACGAATAAGTTTCGTGACAAATCCTTGTAGTCTTTTTGGAAAATGGCGAGTGCGCGTTTCAATGAAAAAGTCATGATAATTTCCTCCCTGTCACTTCGATAAAGATGTCGCCGAGTGTCGGCTCATTGGAGTGAATCGATGCTATATTTTTAGCACGCATCTGTTTATGGAGCCAGTCCGCGCCTTCGTCGGTTTGTGTCACTTCATGCGTCTGACCGTTGTTCAATTCGACTCGCATCGAACCAGTCGCATATTTCCTGCGCAATACGTTCGGGGCATCGAGCAGTTGAATCGACCCTTGATGTAAGAAAGCGACACGATCACACAGCTCTTCGGCTTCTTGCATATCGTGTGTCGTCAGAAAGATGGTCGTTCCGTTTGCCTTCAACCGTTCAATTCCTTTATAGATATGTCGAGAGTTGACCGGGTCGAGAGCCGAGGTCGGTTCATCTAGAAACAGGAGCTCTGGCTCATGAAGAAGGGCGCGTGCGAGCGTCACCCGTTGTAACATCCCTCTAGAGAGTTTGTCGATGCGCTTCTTCCGTTCCCCGCTGAGGTTGACCATGTTCAATACCTCATCGATCCGAGTCTTTGGTTCATCATAAAGGTCACAATATAAGCTCAGGTTCTCTTCTATAGAAAGTCGTGTATAAAGACCACTATTGTCCGTCAACACGCCGATGCGTTTACGGTACTGTTCTTGTTTCAAATCAGCGACCGGTACGCCGAAGACGGTGGCATCACCGGCTGTCTGTGCGAGTTGTGACGTCAAAATTTTAATCGTCGTCGTCTTTCCTGAACCACTCGGTCCTAAGAAGCCGAACACTTCCCCTTTTCCTACCGTGAACGTCACATCATGTAACGCTTCCTCGTTTCCAAACAATTTCTTCAACCCGTTCACTTGAATGATTGGTTCCATTCCCGTTCCTCCTTGTCGATGTCATCTTGCTTGCCTCTATCGTATAAGGTATGGGGGAAGACCGCACTAAAATGGCGACAAACAGCGCTTATCATGAGGTGAACGAAGCGATATGAACTATGAATGGAGACTATTTGAGACCCATCATCGTCTTCAATTCTGCCATTTTTGTCTTGGATAACGGAATCGTTGTCTTCTCTGAATCATCCAAGACGAGACTGAAGCTATTTTTCGTATATGTGATGACTTCGCGGACACGTTGTAAGTTCACGAGATATGACCGATGGCAGCGGAAGAAACCGTACGGAGTCAAACGCGTCTCGAGCTCATTCATTGTGAAGACGCTCGGGAACTGATCCGATTGACTATGTAAAATCGACTGTCCGTCCTGACTTTCGATGAAGTCGATTTCAGGAGGATCGAGTAAGATGATTTTTTCGTTCACTTTCGTTGGAATCTTCTCGAAACGGACGTGGATGACCTCAGATGAGATGTCAGTCTCATCCTCTTCTTCTGGTTCCACATCTAACAAGCGCAAGTGACGATGGTCAATCCGATAAACGGTCGATGTCATGAAGAGCGCACTCTCCATGTTGCTCGTCAAGACAAGGACGGCTTTTTGTCTCGACGTCAATGTCTGTAACATATCGCGTAAAAGGTGTCGTGTTTCTTGGTCCACGTCTTGGTCCGGTTCTTCAAACACATACAGGTCACGGTCTTGGAGAAGCAGCGCGGCGTACTGCGTGCGTCTGACGAGGGAACGATTGAGACGGTGGAGGCGTTGCTTGCGGTAAGTCGTGAGTTGGAGTTGCTGCATCACCGAGTCGACCGAGTCAGTTGAATCATATAGGCGCTTGGTGAAGCGCAAATACTCCTCGATGGTGAGTCGGTCGTATAAACCGTCCCGGATGGAGAAGAGGGACAGCGTTGAAGCATGGTTGATGTTCCCGGTATAAGTCGTGATTTCCTGACTGATGAGACCGAAGATGATTTCTCGGGAAATGACGCCACAGTGGATAGCCGCCAACTCACCTGGTTGGATCGTAAATGAAATGTTTTCGAGAATGAGTGTGTCTTGTTGGCGCACCGAGACGTTTTGGAAAGTAAGCACCGAATCCCTCCCTTTTTAGTGGAATTATACCATTATCTGATTTAGAACTCGGAAAGTGATGCGTAATCATTTAAAAAGGTATTGTATGATAAAATGGATATAATTTGAAATCAAAAGAGAGTAGGTCTGTTGCATGGTTAAAGTCATTCCATTCACATTCGAAGAAAGTAGTCTACATAGCATCGATGATACAGAAACATATGTGAACTATCCGGTGATTTACATTTTGAACGGAGAGAAAGAAGCATACATTGGTGAAACGGTTCATTTTAAAAAGCGAATGAAGCAACATCTAAAGCTTAAACAAACGGAACGGAAACAGCTGAGTCAAATTCATCTCGTCAATCATGACAAGTTCAACCGTTCAGCAACATTCCATCTCGAAACAAAGCTCATCAATTATTTTTTAGGAGATGAGAAGTATACACTTCAGAATAAAAGTAAAACTGCGAACGACTTCACGCACAATTACTATAATAAAAATTATTACGACAACGAATTGTTTCCCGAACTTTGGAATGAATTACATCGTAAGGGGCTTGTTCAAAATGAACTTCACGCCATTGAAAACAAGGATATCTTCAAGCTGTCTCCGTTTAAAGAGTTATCTGTCGAACAGTTAGATTTAAAAGAGAAGGTACTCGACTTTTGTGAAACGCAAATGTCGAAAGCGGATCCGAATGCAACATACGGAGATTTATATGTGATTGAAGGGGAAGCAGGTGTAGGGAAGAGTGTTGTCTTGAGCTCAATCTTTAATACAATCCAAGCTCGAACAAAAGACACTAATTCAACACTTCATCAGACTAAAAATTATTTGGTTGTGAATCATGAAGAGATGTTGAAGACCTATAAAGGAATCGCGAAGCAAGTGAAACATCTTAAAGCAGGGGACTTCACAAAACCGACGCCGTTATTGAATAAACTGAAAGATCATAAAGCCGACATTATCTTTGTGGACGAAGCCCACTTGTTGCTGACGAAATCAGATCCCTATAACAATTTCCGGCAAAACAATCATCTCGAAGAGTTGCTGAAGAAAGCCAAAATTGTCATCGCTATTTTTGATCAACATCAAGTATTGAAACTGAAGAGTCACTGGAATTCACTCAAGTTGGATGATTATAAAAAGAAAGCAAGGACAGTAGAGACTTACAAACTAACCAGTCAATTCCGAATGCAAGCAGATGAAGATATGATGAACTGGGTCAACGCATTTAAAGAAAAACGAATCAATCCATTACCGAAATCGAAGCAATATGATTTACGAATATTTGAAACGTTAGAAGAGATGCACCGTACCATCATCGAGCAAGATCGAAGATACGGATTGAGCCGTGTTGTTTCGACTTTTGACTTTTTACACAAAAAGGACGGAGACACCTATTATGTGTATGAGTCGAACGGAGATTATAAAATGCCATGGAATACAACCGGTGGAAAAACGACGTGGGCTGAAAAAGCAGAAACCATCGCCGAAGCCGGCTCGATCTATACGATTCAAGGATTTGATTTGAACTATGTTGGTGTCGTTTTAGGCCCATCCGTATCTTATGATGAGGAGCAGGAGTGTCTAATGATTGATCCGAATTTATATAAAGATACGGGAGCCTATGCTGGAATCGAAGGTATTGAGAATGTTGATTTGGCAAAAGAACAGATTGTCTTGAACTCGATTAACATATTGATGAAGCGTGGCGTCAAAGGCCTCTATCTATATGCATCTGATGAATCGCTACGACGAAAATTATTGAAGTTACAAAGAGAGAGGGTATAAATATGAACGAAGTACAACGATTAATGGATGAGGTCATTAAATTCCGAGATGAGCGCGACTGGGCGTTCCATCATAACCCGAAAGACTTGGCGTTATCGTTATCACTTGAGGCAAGTGAGCTCCTTGAGGTATTCCAATGGGTGTCGAGTGAAGAAGCGCTTGAGACGAAGAAGACGGAGATGGAAGAGGAATTGGCAGATGTGTTGATTTACGCGTTGACGTTCGCTCACGCTGCCGGAATCGATGTTTCGAAAGCAATTGAAGACAAGCTTGTGAAAAACGCAGTGAAATATCCGAGTCCGCAAAAATGACCGAGGAGTTCTATATGAACATTCCATCCGATCGATTTATGATTCCTTGTCATTTAATGGGGCCTCATTTTTCTCCTTGCGCTGCATCAGAGAAAACAGGTATTCAATTTTATAAGCAAACGGAAGTTGGAGAAATTGAGCATATCGGAAAACGTAAAGAAATCGCTAAGGTAGGTCATGCGTCGTTTGAACCACCACTTGAATTTCAGAAAATGGAAAATCCGTATATCGGACTTTTTTGGATGATTGACACTCTGGCAGAACATATTGATACCCTTCGCTCTTGTGGAGCCGATGATATCTGGATTGATTTGGGTGTGGTCTCTCACTTAGATGTGAAGTTAGAATTTGAACCAGATTTCTTGATGAAGCTTGCGAACTTAAAGATTCCATTTTTGATTAGTGGATATATAGAAACTGCTGATGAATAATAGCAATACGAAAAATATGAGTGACATCTGTATACTTTAAAGCCAGGTTATGAATAAAAAGAAGTACAATCCATCAGGACTGTACTTCTTTTTGTAACACATCTTTCATGACCTCAATTGTCGTCTGAATCGATGCAAATTCTTCATTTAGACTAGCGAGCGACACATCATGGATGACCTCTGCAGGGATCCATGTCCCGCTGATCGATTGTCGGTCGAACGTTGCCGTCGCATCGGAGACAACAATCGGATTGAATCCCAAGTTTCCTGCCATCCGTGCGGTCGTCTCCACACAATGGTTCGTGATTAATCCGGTGATGACAATCTGTGTCGCACCAAGTGATTCGAGTCGTTCCTGTAAGTCTGTTCCGATGAAGGAGCTATTCACCTGTTTCGTTAAGATGACATCTTGTTCACGAGGTTGAATGAAGTCTTGGAACAAATGACCATCTTTTTTGAAATAGAAGAGTGAGGTCGGAACGTTCGTGACATGTTGGACATAGATGATTGGTTGATCATGATGTTCCCACGCTTCAATCAACCGTGCGATATTCTCTTCGCATTTTGGATTGTTGCGGTTTCCCCAGCTTGGATCATGAAAGGCTTGTTGGACATCGATGATGAGTAATGGAACGACTGTCGTTTGCATGTTGATTCCCCCTTGAATTGGATACTTCAAGTGTATGCAACGGAGGAATATAGATACATAGAGGTTTTACGGAAGTTTCAGCGAGTGACTTTAGAAAGAACGGATTATGTATCGTTTCACTTTAATTTTGAAAGGTGAATGCCAAATGGATGAAATAGATCGCCATATTCTTGAATTGATGCAACAACAAGCCCGGATCTCGATGACCGAATTAGGACGACAAATTGGATTGTCTACGCCTGCTGCGACAGAACGGGTGAAGCGACTCGAAGAACGTGGAGTCATCACAGGCTATCGGGCTGTCATCAATCCTGAAAAGATGGACAAACACGTAACCGCCTTTATTCTTTATGACACCCATCGTTGTGAGGCGTTCCGTGAATTTTGTCGTCAACAGCCGTCCGTGATCGAATGTCATCGCTTAGCCGGGCAGTACAGTTACCTCGTCAAAGTGGTAACGGAAAACGTGCGCACATTAGAGACGTTCATCGACGAATCGATGGAATACGGTCGTCCCTCATCTTTGATAAATCTATCTTCACCAGTATCATTCAGACCCGTTTTATGAAAGCGATGGAGTGACTTTTAACAGTGAGAGTGATTGCGAGCTAGTAAAAGAGAATAGATGAAATTTTTTCAGTACAAATTGATTTTTAATCAAATGAAAAGGAGGGGGACACGATGTCGCACGATGAGCGTTTACGAGAAATAACTAAGGCTCGTCTACTTACGAACCGTATTAATGTCATGTTATCGCTCATTCTTTTGTTAGGGGGATGGATGATGTGGTGGTTTGGAGAGTTCTCTCTCATTCAAGTTCTCTTGGGAATCCTTTTGCTCATTCCACCTCTTTTGATGGTTCATATGTGGAGACGTACCCGAATGTTGCTTCGTTTCAATGAAGAGATGGAATATCAACGTATAGTTTGGTCGGAGTTCATTCTTGCGCTGGTTGTCGTCTGCATATTGATCGGAATTGCAACTACGATCATCCTAACCGAATCATTTAGCTTATCGACTGTTCCACTCCTGGTCATGTTCGTCGCGGCCCTGATGTCTAGACACGTTGATCAGCGGATGAAGCAAATCGACCCTGAACATGTGACGTACGCAAATCTCGCTCGATATAAGACGAAACGCAGCTAACCTGAGTCAGCTACGTTTTGTGTTCGAATCTAATTGTTGTTCGATGTGGTCGAGACGTTCGATTAATACTTGTATCTGCTTCGAACGTTCACGTTCCATAAAGAGTTGCTCGTCTGCTCGTTTCTCAGAACGTGCCACGACATTACGAATCCACAAAATACCGATGATTAGTACAACGATTGGCAAAATCGTGAAGATGAGTCCGAATAATGAGACCATGATGACGTTCATATAGACATACCTCCCTTTCTACGTCTTCATTATACTTCCAAATATAACCTGTTTGAAAGGGGGAACCGTGGTATTTCAAATCCGACATGCATAAACTAAAAAAAGGAGTTCGATACATCATGACGTTTACTACATTTCAACGAGTCGGTACGTATCTATGAAACGGCCGACCCGACTTGGTACGGACGATGCGGGTTATGTCATCAACCAGACGTCCATCCGTCATGTGCAGCCTGAGTTTGAAAGTGTCCTTTTCAAAGCAATCGAATTGGTGAAAGAAGCATTCGATGAACAGCTACACAGCATATATCTTTATGGAAGCATCGGTCGCGGGACAGCTGTTGCTGGGCAATCGGATCTAGATTTGACGGTGCTCGTGCATGAGGATGTCGATGCGACAGAATTGGTGGAGCAGACGGAGCGATTGCTAACGCAACATCCGGAAGTCATTAAAATCGATTATGACATCGGGCGTCTCGATGTGGCACTGGATCCGGCGAATCGTTTTGAATGGGGCTTTTGGCTAAGACATCTTTGTACATGTGTGGACGGGGAAGATGTCTCGATTCAATTCCCGCGCATGAAGCCGGATGTTAGTGTGAGTGAGGCGTTGAACCAGGACTTGATTTCTTCAATTAAAGCAGCCAAGTCGAAATTGCTTCGTGGACAGATGTCTCATCTGGAGAAACGCTCCATCGTGAAGCGCGTCATCCGAGGTTGGTATTTGACGATCAACGTGAAGGACGAGAGTTTTGCATCGACTGTAGAAGCATGCTTGGCGATTCTAAAACTCTATTTCTCGGAAGATTCGCGAGTAGAGCAAGGAGAAGCACTGTTGAGACAAGATGAAATCACAAATCAACAGCTTCTAGACTATTTGAATGAAATAGATTGGATTTAATGATGTCGCTCCTCGATTGGGATATATCCGTTCGGTCGTCTTCGCTTCACGTCTGTGTCAAAGAAGAAATAAGGGACATATAAAGCGCTTGATACGTACATAATGATGACAAATTCGATTGCGGTCGAACATTGAATGAGGTCGAATAAAAATAGAGACCATATGGGATATGAAACGAGACACATCGCCACAGTCATCCGACCCTTAGTTTGAATAAAACGGTACAAAATGCGCATCAATACGATATAAGGGAAGAATAGATAATAGAACATATTTTTCAATTGATGTCGTCCTTTCTTGCATATGTAAAACCATCTAACTCAGTATAATCGAGGAGAGACGGACGACAAAGGAGAATTTACAATGAAATCAATCGCCATCATTGGAGCTGGTGTCAGCGGGCTTTATGCTACAATCCAACTTCACCAAAAGGGATATGACGTCACCATCTTTGAGGCTCGTGATCGTATTGGTGGTCGTATCTTGACGAAGGACGGCTATGACCTCGGACCGACGTGGTATTGGCCGGATACGGAGAAGACCATCTCTGAACTCGTGGATACACTCGGACTCGAGTCATTTGTTCAACATACGACAGGACACATGGTGCTCGAACGTCAAACGACGACCGCACCGGAACGACATGTGTTACCGGAAGAAAGCATCGTCTTATCCAAGCGTTTAGTCGGTGGGATGACGAGTCTGGTGGAAGCTCTGCATGCGAAGTTGCCCGATGACATCGTTCGGCTTGGGCATCGCCTGACCTCGATCGAGCGACAGTCGGACCGAGTCCAACTGACGTTTCAAAATGGTTCGGTGCATCACACGGATGACGTGATCCTTGCGATTCCACCCCGTCTCGTTGCGGAAGTGACAATTGAACCGGCATTGTCAGCGCAAACGCGAAAAGCGCTCAAAACGACTCCCACATGGATGGCTTCTCAGGCGAAAGCGCTCATCGTATACGAGACACCGTTCTGGCGAGAAGAAGGTCTGTCTGGCTTTGGGATGAGCTGGGTCGGTCCACTTCAAGAGATTCATGACGCTTCTCTGATAGATGGACCAGGTGCGCTGTTCGGATTTTTCCGTCTGTCACCGGGAGAACGGGAAGCGTTAGGAGAAGGACAAGTAAAGACGCGCGTCATCGAACAACTGGAGAAGCTTTATGGTCCGAAAGCGAATGACTTCTTGCGATTTCATTATATGGACTGGTCGACAGAATCAGAGACAGCGACATCTGACGACTTCCTGCCGCTCACGGCATTCCCGGCTTACGGTCCGATTGAGCTCGGAGACCGTCTCCATTTGATTGGTTCGGAGACGGATGCGCAGTTCGGGGGACATATCGAAGGGGCATTGCGGTCGGCGAATCGAATCGTACAAGGGTTGGTATAACGAAAAAGACAAATCGTCCGACTAGCGGCGATTTGTCTTTTTTATTTGAATTTCTGAATCATCAACGCGAGCGAACGGTTGATCATCTTCATCTCGTCATCCTCAAGGACGGAGAACATCTCTTCAGCGAGGCGCTCTTCAATCGCATCGATTTGTTTCGAGTACGCCAGACCGTTCGGACCAAGTCGGATGAAGCTTTCTCGAAGGTTCTCGGGATTCTTTTCCCGCATGACGAAGTCGCGTTGCTCGAGCACTTTGATCACCTGACTGACAGCACTTTTGGAGATGGACATCTTCGTCGCAATCTCTGTCGTCGTCCACGTCTCTTGACGTTTGAAGAGAAGCAACATCTGTTCTTGTTGATAGCTCAGCTCGAACTCGTTCAGTTCCGTGAAATATTTCGTGAACAGCAAGTCGAGCTCATCGATTTGGCGATACATCGTGAGGACTTGTTGCTTTCGTGTTTCATTCAACGTGTCATTCATCCTTTCTTTACGGTGTCCGCCGGAACGTTTCGCTCCGAAGATATAAGAGGACACCACACACTAATCCGATTATACCAAATGCCAATAAGAGCGTTTGAATCGGCACGGACAAGGCAACAAGCACCGATAGGATGGCGAACGCAATCGGTTCAAGTCCTGAGGCGGCGAGCGACATGATGCTCATGACACGGCCGATTTTGTCAGAGTCGCTTTGTTCCTGCATGATGGTGACCGTCGGCAAGTAGACGAGCATGATCATAAACCCGCTCATAGAAGCCGCGACCGCGAGAAGCGGAATCGATTGGACTTGCGTGTAGAGGAAGAAGGCGCCGAGTGTCAGGAATAGGGCGCGGAAGACGAAGCGTCCACGATGAACCGACCGTAACAATAGAATCAGGAAGCTTGCAACAAATGTCCCGACAGCGAGCCCGCCTTCGATGATACTCAAATCAAATGCTGTCCCTCCGACCGCGCCAACGAGAATCGGGATACTCATGATGAGCGGTCCCATGACGAACAAGTTGACGATGGCAATGGCGAACGTCCCACTACGTAACACAGGTGTCTGCGATACGTAACGAATGCCCTCTTTCAAATCAAGGAGTACATCTTTCGCTGAGAGCGGAGCGATCTCGGGAATGTTGTCTTGAATCAGCCGTGGCATGATCAAAATCGCGGAGAGGAAAATCAATGCAGCCGACGTGCCGAAACTGAGACCAAAACTTCCCCACGTCAGTAGGATTCCTGCAAGGAACGGACCGATGACGAACATCAACTCGAGCGACCCTTGGAAAAGGGAGTTTGCCCGTTGCAACTGTTGACCTGATACGATTGAAGGCATAAGTGATGACAGTGCCGGGTAAGACATGCCATCTAAAAGACCAAACAATACGGAGATGATCAAGAGGGCTGTCACCGAATACGCGTCAGCGAAATGGAGCGCAACGACAATTAACATCAACACGCCTTGTCCGATATTTGTTAAGCATAACAAGCGACTCTTTTGGAATCGGTCGGCGAACACACCGCCGAATACCATCATGACCACACGCGGCAACGAGACCGCAGTCAAGATAATCCCGAGAAGTGTTGGTTGCTTCAACACATCGATCGTCAACCAAGAGACGCTCAAGAAGAAAATCGAAAACCCGAGCGTGAGCGTCATTCCAGATAACCAGGTAAACATAAATCGGGAATTGTTCAATAAACCCATGTTAATAACCTCTTACTTTCATTCTTCAACATATAGTTAAGTTAACTAAACTATAAGGCGAGAAGTTCATATCGTCAAGAAACATGACTTTGGTACGAAAATGTAAAATAACGGAACTTTTCTCATGCTCATCCCGTATAGTGGAATAAGAGGTGAATCAAGATGAATAAGCAAGAACGATTACATATGATTAAACAATCAAATCGAAAGCGACTTTTGCAACGACTTTTTCTAGCAATTCCAGCTGCTCTCGCGGTCTACTTTTTAATACGAACGGACGGGAATATTTGGGTTGGGTTCGCCATTATCGGCGGAGTGTTACTTGCGACTCGTTACTTCCTTTCGCATGAAGCAGATGCGATCAGTCAATTGTCGGAGCAAGCACAGGTGAAACGTGTCGTGACACTGCAGTATCATCTGGACTTCCTCTTTATCGCATTGCTAGGACTCGTCAATCCGCTAGCCATTCGAATCATGGAATGGTCTTGGATTCCAGCGGTTCTTATCGGTGGGGCATTGCTTTATATCTTATGGTCTCAAGAGAAGCTCGATCAACAAATCCGCTGGCTCGATCCGGAGCAACCGACACGTCGCGAGATTCGACGATTCTGAAAGGGTGAATGAGATGAACAAACAAGAACGAATCAATACGATTTATCGTTATCAACAGCGTTGGCTTTTGTTGCGCTCGATTCTTGCAATACTAATAGGAGGACTTGTCGTTCTCACGCTTCAGTCTAACGGAGAACCGATGTACACCATCCCGTTAGCGTTCACACTTACGATTATGCTTTACGTCATCGGACGAGAACGTCGCTTCGTTAGAAAGTTGACCAGTGTGGAACAAGCCAAGCGCATCATCGATTGGCAATATGTATCGGAAATGGGACTCCTCGTCTTGTTGGCGATTCTCTTCCCATTCATAGTCCTGATTAATTGGCCGGCATGGTCGCTTTTCGTTGTCTTCTTAGGCGGGGTCATCTTATTGCAAGTCGCACAGAAAAAGCTCGACCGGCAGATGCCGCAGTATGACGAAGAACAGCCGATGCGCCGTGAAATCAAACTCGACTTCGTGAAAGACTGAGGTGATACCGTGGACAAAGCAGAGCGATTTGAAAGAATTGAACAGTTTGAGAAACGATATACTCGTCTCAACATCATCGTGAGCGTAATCATGCTAGGCGTATCCATCTATTTTCTTTCGACATGGAGTCCGTATAGCATTCTTTTACCCGGTGTCGCACTTCTCTATACGACATGGCTTGAATGGAACAAGATGAAACTGCAGCAATCCTTCAATGAATCGACACGCTATCATCGATTGTTGCGGATTGATTTTACTGTCATGTTGATGAGTTTGATATGGTTTTTGATTTTGATTGGGTTGCATTTCAACGGAATCGATATCTTACCGTGGATGAGTTGGACGCTCCTGATTGGCGGGCCGTGTCTCATATTGATTCCACTTTGGATTGATCGAAAACAGTCCGCGCTTGATGAGCACCACGTCACATCAGGCGAGTGGACCCGGGCAAACCGGGAACGTTTGAAACATACGTTAGATGATATTTCAAGGAAAGGTCGTAAAGATTCATGACAAAGATAGAACGGATTCAAGTAATCGGAGGATATCGGCAGTCACGACAAACCCTCCACCTTTGGCTCACGGGAGCCCTTATTTTTTGTAACAGTTTTGTGCTCGGTTTTGATACATGGTGGATATGGGGAATCGGTTCGGTCCTCACGGCTGCCCTACTCATAGGGCTGACGATCAAAGAAGGACGTGTCTTACAGATTTTCACGGTGGGTCGAGGCATCCTACTGACAAAACGCTTATATCGCCTCTATTCCTACTGGATTGGAGCGGTCACAGCAGCGGTTCTCTTCAGTCGTCTCCAGATTGCACCTGTCGCATGGGTCATCTTCGGTCTAGGCATCGTCATGTTAGCATGGACGCACGATCAGACCGTGCAACAATTGCGACAAGCCGACCCGGAGCAACCAACACGAGATGAGGTGACAAAGCATTACCGCTCGTATGAAAGGAGTACATATGCTGACGAAAGAAAAGCGAATTGAACAATTGCTGGAGCAGGATGACAGTCATTGGCGTTGGGGGTGGGGCGTCGTCATCGCGACGGTCGTGATGACGCTCGTGATTGCCACACAGTCCAAACTCTACGCTCCACTCCTCGTCTTCATCAGTTTTTTCCCGTATCTCTGTTTCGAGTGGCGGAAGACAAAACTGCTCCTGACCTTTAACGAGAATGCGCGGTATCAACGTCTGGTGTATACAGACTTTGGCATCCAGTGGCTCTGCTTCGTGTTGACCATCTGCTTGTTGGCTGCCTATTATGCCGACTCGTTGTCTCCCATCATTGCCATTGCCGGGCTGTTCGGAATCGGTGTGATGTCGATTCTGGCACCGTATGTCATCAATCGACACTTACACTCGCTCGATGCGCATCATGTACGAGGGAAAGAATTGCGTGAAGCGCGCGATCAACGCTTCCGTGAGTCCAAAACGAACCCCTGAGAAGGGTTCGTTTTTTGTTTGAGGACATCGGTCCTTTTCTTCTTTTGTATAGAGGCGTAAGCTGACAATGTACACAGAACCAGTAGAATCGAGGAAGACATTCATGTTAGCTATTTTGATTGGATTGACGATTGGGATTTTATTGCCGATGCAGACGAGTGTCAACTCACGTTTGCGTCAGGTGGTCGGCTCCCCGTTCGTTGCATCTTTTTTATCGTTTACTGTCGGGACGATCTTTTTGTCTTTATTGCTCTTATTGACCGGACAGTCATTCGGATTTGACGGCTCGGTGATTCAGGAAGGTCCGGGTTGGATGTGGATTGGCGGACTGTTAGGGGTCTTGTTCTTAACGGGAAATATTTTGCTGTTCCCAAGACTCGGGAGTGTCCAGACGGTTATCATGCCGATTTTTGGACAGATTTTGATGGGGTTGTTGATTGACCATTTCGGTTGGTTCAATTCTGTAGAACATCCAATTACGGCGCTTCGTTTGTTCGGAGTCGTGCTCGTCTTGTTCGGAGTCATCGGAACGGTCGCTTTATCCGACTGGCTCAATCGCCGAAGGGGCAAGCTGGTCGTCTCCATGGAAACGGACACGGGGAATCTGAACCTGTGGCGACTGTTTGGGATTTTCACTGGGATGATGAGTGCCACGCAAACGGCCATTAACGGCTATTTGGGAACAGTGCTCGAATCGGCTCTGAAAGGGGCATTGGTCTCTTTCGTTGTCGGAACATTGGCGCTCTTACTCATTTTACTCGTCTCACGCCAACCCGTTCCGCTCGGTCAACTGAAAGGTCAACCGTGGTGGATTTGGCTCGGTGGGATCATTGGGGCGCTCTTCATCGGAGGAAACGTCCTCATCGTACCGATTGTCGGGACAGGAATCGCTGTCATCATCGTCATTGTCGGACTGTTATGCGGTAGCTTACTGATTGACCGTTTCGGTTGGTTTGGAGCGAAGAAGAACCCGGTCACTGGTGTGCAAATCATCAGTCTGATTGTCATGGTCATTGGAATTGTATTGATTCGTTTATCTTAAGGGGGGAGAACGATGCGAGGAGTGCTGTTCGCCATGAGCGGGGGATTCTTTCTCACGTTGCAAAGTGTCGCTAACGCCCGAATCAGTTCGCAGATTGGGACGTGGCAAGCGGCGACGTTGACACAATTCACTGGATTCGTCGTTGCGCTCCTCGTCATGCTGGTGCTCCGGGACCGCACGTATGTCGAGATGCGGCACGTGAAGCCGCTCTATTTATCTGGCGGAGCGTTTGCGGCGATTATCTTATTCAGTAATATGACGGCCGTCCATAAACTCGGGGTCACGATGACAATCTCGTTGTTTCTCATTGCGCAACTGACGCTCGCGCTTGTCATCGATTGGCGAGGCTGGTTTGGAATGGTGCGCCGAAACTTGAACGGGATGCAGTTGTTTGGGGTGCTTATGATGATCGCGGGGGTCATCTTATTAAAATGGTAGGGGGAAACGTGCATGGTTGACTCGTATGTGAAGCAATTTGAATTGACTGTCTTACCTGTCGCTGCGCAGAACGAATTGCAGCTCGTCCGACACGAGCCAGGAGACGTCATCTGTACGCAAGGTGATGAAGCAGAGCATCTCCGCTTCTTAGTGAAGGGAAAGATTCGCGTTTCACATACTTCCGCTACCGGGAAGCGCCTCGTCCTCTCCTTCAAATATCCGCTCGATTTGATCGGGGACATCGAATATATTCAGCGTACCCCGTTTTTGAATACGGTCGAGGCGGTCACGTCAGTCGAGATGCTTGTCATTCGCTTCGAGGATTTGGTTCGACATGCCCACCACGATGTTGCGTGGTTACACTATTTATTAGAAGAGATCACAAGAAAATTTGAACGAAAATCTCAATCACTCAGCTTCAACTTGTTTTACCCTGTCGAAGTGCGCTTGGCGAGTTATCTGTTATCGATGACGCCGAATGACCAAACACTCGGCTCGACTGTCGACCAATTGACGGATATCGCTGATTTGATTGGGACGAGTTATCGTCATGTGAATCGGACGCTCCGGCGTTTCGTTGAGGCAGGATTGATTGAACGAAATCGGCGGGTAATCACGCTCGTCGATCGGGAAGGTTTGTTGGAGATTGTCGGGGAGAGCATTTATGAATAGGAGGGAGGCATATGGCGATTGGGATGATGCTTGCTGTCATCGGCGGAATGCTCGTCTGTGTGCAAAACACGTTTAACGCCAACGTCAAGAAGCATGTCGGGGCATGGGCGACGACGACGCTCGTTCTCAGTCTTGGATTTTTAGCATCGCTACTCATCGGTCTGTTTCAGGAAGGTGGTGGCTTGTTCCGAGTAGAGGAGATGGAGACATGGTACTGGTTCAGCGGAATCCTCGGCGTCGGGGTCGTCATGAGTGTGACGCAAGGGGTCGAGCGCCTCGGACCGAGTTATGCCATATCGATCGTCATGGTGTCTCAAATCTTGTTCGCGCTCCTTTGGGATACGTTAGGTTGGTTCGGATTGACGGCCGTCCCGTTCACATGGAAGACAGTCGTCGGGATTGTGTTAATCGTTGGTGGGGTGCTCGTATTTCAATTGAGTGGAAAGGGTAAACCAACTCGCGCGTCGATGAATCGAGCGAGTTAAATGTTAAAAAGAAGTTCCACGTTTTGAACAAGTTTGTCCATGCTGCTGTCGATTCAGTTGAGTATGACAGATCGGGTCCATCACCGTTGACTTCTATTCCGTTGATTGACCAGATGTAACCAAAACTTTTGACTCATTAGGAAAAAAAGGATAAAAAGAACAATTTGACCGAATCTTTTTTTGAAAAGATATGTATAATTTAGAAGAACAGGATAGAAGGGGGTAATGATATGCAACAAGTGATGGACATGGGATGGACAATTCTAAACTTAGGGTTGTTGACGATGATTGGAATCTTTTTATTCCGACTCCTTCGCCGGCATTCAAATTAATCAGCATCTGACAATCGTCAGATGCTTTTTCCTTTTTAATGGGAAAACCTCGAAAGTTTGCTTATAGATTGTTAAGATATAGATATCGGTAAATTGGATGTTTTTTACTGTTGGAGGTGTATAAGGTGTTACGTGAAGAACGAATGGAATACTTGTACGACAAAGCATGGACTAAAAAAGGTCCGCTACTAGTGATCATCATAGGGGTAGTGACAGCGCTTTGGTTAATGTTCAATGATTCAAGAATGAGCCTGTCCCTGTTCATCTTTTGTGCGGCGATGCTCATGCCGCTTCTGGTGGCAACATGGCATAAAATCCAGTTGTTTTTACAGTTCAATGACTCATCCACGTACCAGCGTTTCATCTATTTAAAAGGTATGATTCAGTTTATCCTCTTGATTGGTGTCATATCGACGATGGCGCTCTATGCACTGAAGTATATATCGCTTGATACGTTAAGCCTTGGCTGTGCGATGCTGATTGCGGGTTGCCTCATTATCGAGTCATGGGTCGACTGGAAGATTTTAAAGATTGATGACGAGCACGTGGTCGAGAGTTTGTTGGGACTCGTGAACCGGAAATAAAAAGGAGTGTAGGGTTGAGTGATTGTCTGGAGAGATGAAATTGACCATACGAATACATTGCCGGATCTGACAGAAGAAATCCTGAGAGATGTCGAGTCACGTCTCGGCGTGAAGTTACCGGAAAGTTATATCGAATTGATTCGAACACAAAATGGAGGATTCATCGAGCAACGTGAATTATCCGTGATCCTAAACGGGCTAGACGATTCGATTGTGATTGATTCCATTATGGGCATGAATTTACAAGAAGGACTAGTTGAATCAAAAAACCTTTTGAAAGAGTGGGGCGTTGAGGATGAACGTCTGATTGCATTCACGGGCGATGGACACTATTTCCTCATGTTCGATTATCGCGATGGGGTGACTCCTAAGATTGCTTTGTTAGATACGACGGCTGAAAAAATCGATGTGCTATTCGATTCGTTTGATCAATTCAATGAAGCGCTAAACGTTATCGAGATCGATTCATTCGTGGGAATAAGTGAAGGGGACACGCTGTTAGATTATGCACAAAATCTACTATACAGTGAAGTGACGAGTGAAAAAACATTTGGTGCGAACATTTGGTTAAATTCACTAGACGTTCTCGATGTTAAAGAGTTGGTCGTGGAGCTTCTCACATGGATGGATGACGATACATTGCGCGAGACCGCAATTTCTACGATTCAAAGCACCATCATTTCACGTCGTTTGCGCCAGAAAGAGTTGATTGAGGCATTTTTCAGTTCGTTATTGAAACGTGATGATGCATACAGTAAGCAGTGCTATGAAGAGACGACATTCATCTTAGAGAATGGGATTGAGCCGGATTGAAGCTTAATCTTGGAACGATTCGTAAATATGATTAACGAAAACACATGAGGGGGATTCGATGGTAGACCATGAAGTCAGACTAGAACAGATGTTGAAAGATGATGAAAAACGAAAGAGACAAATGGTGATTCCTTTAATTGGCGTCATGTTGCTCTTCTTTTTATATTTTTGGAAGACAGACATCCTCTTATTGTTACCGATGATTATCGTTGGACAAGTTCCTCTCCTGTATCACGCTTGGCATCGCAAAAAGTTACTCCTTTCATTTAATGAGAACACACGTTACCAACAACTCGTGCGGTCCGAGTTTGCATCTAAATTTGCTCAGCCGCTCCTGCTTCTCATACTGATTGCCAGTGTAGAGCTTGAATGGATTACATTACTTACGTTCATCATCGCAGCTTTTATCGGAATCATAGGCTTGTTGATTTTAAGTGTTCGCTTCGATCGCAAGCTAAAAGAAATCGACCCGTTACACGTGACGGGTGTCGAACTCGGTCATGTCCAGCTGCAACGGAAAAAACGAAAAAGTGAAGCGCGATGAATAAACAAGAGCGTCTCCTCAAAATGGTCGAACAGGATCTCGACGCACGAGGAATCAGCACACTATTTGGCACCATCGGTCTGTTTCTCCTTCTCGTTGTTTCGGTCATAAGAGGTATCACGGTGACGACGGTTGCCTTCTCTTTCCTCGTGACCCAACTGCCGATGCTCTATCAAGCGTGGCGACGGATGAAGATGTTACGTACATTTAACGAAGACGAGGAATACCAACGTCTCGTTCGTCGAGAATTTCAAATCATCGTCGCCATGTTTGGATCACTTGGTGTATTTACTTTCCTCACGTGGTTCGTATTGGATTCGATGCAGGAACTAATCGGTGTCGCATTGATTGGCATCATTCCGCTCCTCATCTTGTACGTGTCGATGGACCGGAAACTACGTGAAGCGGACCCGGAGCACGTGAAGAATCGGGAATTACGACGCGCACATCGTGAACAATAAAACTCAGACCTGACACACGTCAGGGCTGAGTTTTATTATGAGAACATGGAAATGAGAAAGCCGCAGACGACCATGCCGATTGTATAGAATGTGAACCGGTATCGTTCCCAAAACGATTCATTCATCGTGTCACCGCTACATCGTCAAGCGGCGTGTCAACCATCCGAACGAACGCTTCGTCCGGGTCGGTCGTTCCAGACTCGTCGAGCCAGTCTTGGAAGTCCCCTTCATACAAAACGCGTCCACCATGCAGGAAGATGACATGGGCATCAAGTTGAACCAAGTCATGTAACTGATGTGTGGAGATGAGACATGTCTTGCCCTCATCGACGAGTCGTTGCAGGCGGCGCATGATTTGAATGCGGGACGCCGGGTCGACCCCGCTCGTCGGCTCATCAAATAAATAGAGAGAACGTTTGATTGAAGATAAGAGCGTCACGAAGAGCCATTTCTTCTCCCCGACCGACATCTTCCCGAGCTTCATCGTCCATAGATGTTCGAACAGTTCTTGTTCGCGAGACGTCGAAAGGTTGTTCACATAAGACTCGAGTTTCTTGAAGTCGGGACGTTGCGACAGACGTCCGATGAAATAGGCGAAGTCTTTCCCCGTCAACTCATGATGGTTGTACATGAGTTGCGTCAAATAGAGCATGTCCGTCGTCGGAACGAGTTCGAGTGATGTCTTGTCGACCGGAAGTGCCCCGGTCATACAATCAAACAGGGTCGTCTTCCCAGCACCATTTTGTCCAATCAAAACGTTCAGTTTATTCGGTTGCAGGGTGAACAAGACATCATCGAGAACAGGACGTGCCGCTTTCGGATAGCGATAAGTGAGTTGGTTTACGTGCATAAGAACCTCCTAGCGTGTGATGAGTGAGACGAGACTGAAGCGTTTCAACGCAATCGCGCCGATGATGAAATACCCAAGTACAGAGAGGCCTGTCGCCCATACTCTGAACGAGAGCTCGACTTGAGTTGTCAGATGCAGCAACCCGAGCGCGAATTCGTGAAGCGCGTAGAACGGGTTGAGGAAGCTGAACCATTGATCAGGTGACTTGATCGCCAGTAAAAAGAGTGGGAACATCAGTATGTTCGCGAACGTCCCGAGACTCGATACTTTCACTGGAAGTGTCGTGATGGCGACACTGGCAACCGCGAACGGGATACTGCCAATCAATACGAGTAGAGACGTTGCAATCAACTTGAACGAAAAGAACCCGTGTACGAGCGTGACGACCGTTGTGAATAAAGTTAAGCTGATGGAGGCGAATAAGAGTTGCGCCAAGATGACGGCGATGACATATGTCAGTTTGTTGCCGGAGATCATCACGTACGTTTTCATCAGTCCGTATTCACGCATACGAGCGAGTTCGATGCCGACACCGTTCACATATGTAGCAAGAATAATATACACCCAGAAATAAGAGAGCCCTGGGTAGTATTCCGCTGTCGTTGCTTGGCGAATATCTGAAGATGACTGCGTCAAGGCGATTATGAGTGGGATTACGAATGTCCAAATGAATGGAATCTTATCCGTGACGACAACTTTGGCATACATAAAGAAATAACTTGTGATTTGATGCATCCTGTTCCTCCGCTTGTCTATTTGATTGTTTGTATCGTATCACAATATACGGGATTTATTTGGAAAAAGTTTCAAAAAATAATCCCTCATATCGAATGAGGGATGAAAGAAAATCATTTCACTTTGTCACGTTTCGCAATCTTGTCGCTCACTTGCTGACCGCTCAACGTCACCATCGGCATGCCACCGCCCGGATTGACGGTTCCCCCGACAAAGTAGAGGTTATGATAGAGTTCGCTCTGCTTCTTATGCTTGAAGCCACCGTTCCGATTCTTGTCGGCGACCGTTCCATAAATGGCACCTCGGTCCGATCCGTACGTCCGCTCGATATCATGAGGCGTCCATACGTCACGCGTCACCGTATGTTCACGCAAACCATCGAGACCCATTCGTTCCAATTTGTCGAGTACACGTTCTTCAAAAGCGGCGTACTCTTCTTCCGTGAACGGCACATTCTGAATATACGGAATGTGTGGCAAGATTTTGATGTTCTCATGTCCTGGTGGCGCTTGGGTCGGGTCGGTCTTGTTGACGTTGACGAGGTAAATCGTCGGGTCGTCCGGAAGTTCATGTTTCTCAAAAATTTTATCCATCTGTTCATGCAAATTTTCGGAGAAGAAGAAGTTATGGTGCGCGAGTTGAGGATAGGCTTTCTTCACCCCGAGATGGAGGACGAATCCGGAGCTCGCCGGTTCATATTTATCGACGAGTTTGTCGACGTACTGTTTGTCGGCGTCGACCATCTTCTGATAGAACGGGATGACTTCCATGTTCGAGACGAAATAATCAGCGGAACGGAGACGTCCGTCTTCGAGCTCGATGGCGGTCACTTTCTCATTCACCGTATGTGCACGAACCACGCCTTCTCCGGTATGTAGCTTCACACCGATCTCTTCGGCGAGCTTCGTCAAGCCTTCCGCGAGCTTATGGGTGCCGCCTTCGACATACCAACAGCCTTGGGCATATTGCATGTAAATCATCATATTGAGGACGGCCGGTGCGTTATACGGAGACGACCCGACATATTTGACGTAATACGACAGCATATCACGAAGATGTGGATTGCTGATGCGCTTCTTGATGGCGCTATACATCGTCGACGTCAAATCGAATCCGAATAGGGTCGGGAAGATGCCCGTTTTCATGACGGCTTCTAATGGGGATTCAAACCCTTCGGCCAAGTATCCCTTCTCGGTCGTCTTATAGATGCGCGCTGCGTAATTCAACAGTTCACGATATTCCTGCATGTCTTTTCGAGAGAGGGAAGGGTTTGCCCGCTGCATCTGTTCGAGGTCATGGTAAAGGTCGAGGACGGTATCGTCCGGGAAGAACGAGCGCCATTCGAGCTCAAGCCGCTTGATGGATACATAGTCTTCCATCCGTTTCCCACTTCCACGGAACAGTTTGTCGAAGATGTGAGGCATCGTTAAAATCGAGGGCCCGAGGTCGAAGCCGAATCCGTCTTGTTCGAGACGATTCACTTTCCCGCCGATGTGATCGTTCTTTTCGTAGAGTGAGACGTCGTAACCTTTTTGAGCGAGTGAGATGGCCGCTGACAAGCCGCCGAGCCCTCCGCCGATGACGATGACCGACTTTTCCACTGATGGCATATATTCGCCGCCTTTCCGAAGTGTTATTTTCAAAAAACAGAATGAGTGCTACCTCTTCTATTCCCGTTTCCAAATGAAACGAACATGCTTTTACGGATTTGCCACATCCACAAAGATGTCATCCCTGAACCGACAAAAGTTATGTATAGTAAGGGAACAGAGACTGAACGAAAGTAGGAATCTAAGATGATCGTAAAAACAATCACGCTTCACTTTGCGAACGGCGATGAAATCACGATCCCGTTTGATGAGATTGAATCGTGTCGAATGCATGATATTCAAGACGGGATGCGTGTTGCGGCGGATGGACAATTGATCAAAGAAAAAGTGATGCATGGACTCGACCTCGTATTGAAGGATTCGGCGAATCAATTGGAATGGACTGGCGAGGGTGGACCGTTTGACCGCATCCTAGGTATGTCGGATTTACAACATCTCGCCTTCGAGTTTGAAGGGATGCGAGAAAAGTCATACCGCATCGCCTGGCATGATTTAGAGGCGGTGCAAAATGCTTACCAGACGACAACTGAAGAAAATGGGAACTTACACGTGCACGTTCGAGTTTCGTAAAAATAGCCTCTCGCAATATATGCGGGAGGCTTTATTCGTTTGACTTCACACCACCAGCGACGAGCGGTCCTTCATAAGTGATCGTATAGATAATCCGGGCGATGTCTTCCGCTGTCTCTTCCGAAGACGGATTGTTTAACCACTCGTAGATGACGCCCATGTGAGCCGAAGACAGATAGGCGACGAGATATGGAGGCGGGACCAGCATCTTATCCGGATTAAACAAGGTTACAGTCGAGCGCTGAAACAAGGCGGCTTGCATAAATTTTCGAAGCTTTGCCTGGAACGTCGGATCTCCGTTCGGTCCGAGGAGCGGCTTCATGATGATTTGGTTGTCTTCGATGAAGCGAATGAACGGAATGAGGTAATGGTACGAGTTGTCGGTCCGTTCGTCTCCGAAGATGTGCGGCAACTGATGAATCAACTTCTGTTCGGCTTCCTCAAAAATTTCATCGACACATTTCTCCATCAACTCGAACTTATCCACATAGTGACTATAAAAGGTTCCCCGATTAATACCGGCCCGTTCAGTCAATTGCTTGACGGTGACGGCTTCAAATCCCTGTTCTTCAATGAGACTAAAGAAGGCATCTTTGATCAGCTTCTTCGTTCGGATGACGCGTAAGTCAGTTTGTTCCATATTATTTCTCCTTTTCCTCAACACATTCATTGCATCTGTCGGAAAACCGACACGATGACCGATATTGACGATTGTTGCCACCGTGAACGGGGACTATACTGAACATATAAACCAACACGGTGTCGATTATCTTGAGTATACACGAGGAGGCGCCGAAAAGGAGTGACAGAAATGAACATTCAACTGCAACACGTCGACAAGTCGTTCGGCGACCAACTCGCCATCGACAACATCGACTTCACCATCCCATCCGGAGAAATTTGCTGCTTGCTCGGACCATCTGGATCGGGGAAGACGACGCTCATCCGACTCATGATCGGCGCCCTCGCACCGGACGAAGGAAGTGTCCATATCGGCGAAACGAAGATGCCAAACATGGACATGCTCCAACAAATCGGATTTATGCCGCAGAACGATGGCTTGTACGAAGACTTGTCGGCCGAAGCGAACCTCGCCTTCTTCGGATCGATTTATAAGTTAGGGAAAAAGGCGCTCCAAGAACGCATCACCGAAGTGCTCAACCTTGTCGATTTAACGAACGACCGGCATAAGCTCGTCCGCAATTTTTCAGGCGGGATGAAGAAGCGTCTTTCCTTGGCCATTGCCATCCTGCATAAGCCCGATGTGTTGTTTCTTGATGAACCGACGGTCGGAATCGATCCGATTTTACGCCGACAGATTTGGGATCAGTTCCAAACGATTCGGGCGGAAGGGACGACCATCATCGTCTCGACGCACGTCATGGATGAAGTGCTCGAATGTGACCGGGCTGCGCTCGTCTATAATGGACGGTTGATCGCATATGACCATGTGCAAGATTTGCTTGACCAGACCGAGAACGGCCGCGTCGAAGAACTGTTCTTGATTGCCGGGAAAGAGGGGGTGGGTGACCATGCGTAACTTGGCGAAACGTGTCATCTTTCAGACGTTGAATGATAAACGAAGTGTCGCCTTGATTTTGATTGCGCCACTTCTCATTTTGACACTCGTCTACTTCTTACTCGGGGACTCCGACTACGTGCCGACCGTTGTCCTCGATGACAACGCACCAGAACAGCTCATCGATGCGTTTGAAGACGAGACGCTCGAAGTGGAACAGGCATCGTTCGATGATCCAAAAGTATATATCGAAGACAATGTACATGTCGATGCCGTGTTTGAAATGGGTCAGGAAGGAATGACCATCACGTTACGCGAACCTTCGACGAAGTCGTCGAAGGCGGTTGGTGAGATTCAAGATGCGTTGACGACGCTCAACCCTGCAGCTGAAATCGATACGTCATTCGTCTATGGTGAAGAAGGACAGTCGACATTCGATTCGTTCGGCTTCGTCTTCCTATCCCTCTTCTCGTTCTTCTTCGTGTTCATCCTATCTGCGATGGCACTCGTCAAAGAACGGAGTGGGGGTACACTCGAGCGACTCTTGATGACCCCAATTAAGCGAGGACAGGTCATTTTAGGATATACACTCGGATACGGTACGTTTGCGGTCGTGCAGTCGATTTTCATCGTGCTCTATTCGATTTATGTGCTCGGCTTGTCTTCGCTCGGGAATATGGCGTGGGTCATGTCGACGATGCTACTCATGGCAGGGACAGCGGTACTCTTCGGGGCGACCATCTCCGTGTTTGCCCGATCAGAACTGCAAGTCGTACAGATGATTCCGTTCACCATCATCCCGCAAGTATTCTTCTCAGGACTCATCCCGCTCGACTTGATTCCATACGGACTCGGGAACTTGAGTTACGTCATGCCAATCTTCTACGGAGCGACAGCAATCAAGGAAGTCATGGTGTACGGAAGTGGCTTTTCAGGCATCTGGGTATATTTACTCGGTTTGATTCTCTATGCAGGTGTCTTGTACCTCTTGAATATGCGGGCGCTTGGGAAGTATCGGGGGCATTGAGTTATATAAACGTTAGCGAAGGCTGTGGTACTTATAGAGTGCCATGGCTTTGTGTTCATCCACAAAAAAAGCACTCGGACCATTGTCCGAAATGCTCATTAGCGTTTGAGTAACAACATCACGCCGGTCACGAATAATGCGATTCCGCTCGCGAGTCTAACTTGTTTGCACGTCACGTTCTTTCACCCCTACATTTCTTATCTGTTTTCTTTAGCGACACGTTTTGGTATTTTCGACATTTCTTGATAAATCGAAAGAATCTCGGTCCCGTAATTTCCTTTCGGCTGCATGGCCCACTTTTGGTGAAGAGATGGCCACGTCGTTGCAGAGCCTCGCTTGACGAGATGGAAGCGTGGGTCGACTTGTTTCGTATTCAGTGCATCGTGTGAGGCGTATGCCTTTAGATGCTGAACTTGAGCAGTCACGCCTTGATGCGGTGAACGGAAATAGTGACCTTTTACGCCATTCCCAGTCGTCCCGATTCCGGAATAGTTATGTTGTTCAGGGAGTACATCGCCACCATATCGAAAGTAGCCTGTCTCTTTCAGTGCTTGAGCGAACGCGACATCCCCACGAACACCTTCCTTAGCGCCGATGATGACGAAGAGGTTCGCCAAGTCTTCGACCGACGTTTGTACTAGCCGGACATCACGAGGATTCTTCTTTTTTACGTAATCCGCCATTTGTTGCGGAGTCAAAGCCGATACTCCCATAATAGCACGATTCTGCTTCTTCGGGGCCGCCTCAACGATTGATCCAGTCGAGAGAAAAGAAGATGTGATCAGAAGAAACACAATCATCCAGCTAAACACTTTTTTCATCATATGTACCCTCCTAAACGAATCCTATCCATTGAGAAATAATACCATATTAGGATTAAATTTTAATTTCAGATTTATTTATGAAGGAAATGAGAAATTAAAAAAAGCCGCTCTGAATTCAACATTCAAAGCGGCTTCTCAACATTTAATTTGCTTGTTTCAATTCTTCAACAGTCTCTACTTGATCATCGAACTTCCGCACATCCACTCGTTTTACGAAGAACGCAAGGACGAGCGCCAAGAGGTTCATCCCAAGTGCGACATAAAATGAATATTGAATCCCAGATAAGAGGGCTTGCTGAGTGATGGCACCCATCGAACTCTCTGTGAGTGTCGCAGGATCGACTCCTGTCATCAATGATTCAGCCTCCGTACGTGTCACCGAGTTCATGATGGTTACGAGGACTGCCGTACCAATCGCACCAGATACTTGTTGGGCCGTGTTGTTGATGGCCGTTCCGTGTGGATTGAGGCGAGTCGGTAACTGGTTAAGTCCATTAGTCATAATCGGCATCATAACCATCGACATCCCAAACATACGCAACGTGTACGTTAAGACGATGTACGTGTAGGTCGAATCGAGTTGGACGTTTGCGAGCATATATGTTGATACCGCGGTGATTGTCAGACCGGTAAGTGCCAATAATTTTGGCCCGAATCGGTCAAACAGTTTACCCGTGATCGGTGACATGATTCCCATGATGATCGCACCAGGGAGAAGCATGAGCCCTGAATCGAGTGGTGAGATGCCACGTACGCTTTGGACGTAAGCCGGTGTCAAAATCATACCGGAGAACATTGCGACCGCGTTGACCATCGCAATGACTGACGCGAGTGCGAACATCGGATGTTTGTAAGCACGCAAGTCGAGCAATGGTTTTTCCATATGAAGCTGGCGGTAGATGAAGGCGATCAACGAAATGGCACCGACAATCATCGTCGCCAAGACGATTGGGTTATCCCAGCCGTCCGAACTTGCTGAACTGACACCGTATAAAATCCCACCAAATCCGAGTGTCGATAAGACGAGCGACAAGTAATCCAGTGACTGGTCTTTGTTTTGGACCATGACGTTCTCTGCTTTCCAAACAGCGAGCGCGAGACCGATGATCGCGAGCGGTAAAATCATTTCGAATAAGACGCGCCAGTCATAGTACTCGACGATATAACCGGAAAGTGTCGGTCCAATCGCAGGTGCCGAGATCATGACAAGTCCGAAAATCCCCATCGCCATCCCCCGTTTTTCACGCGGGAAGCTGACGAGCATGACGTTCATTAAGAGTGGTCCCATTGTTGAGGCACCGATGGCTTGAATCATTCGACCAGTCAACAACCAGCCGAAGCTCGGCGAGAAGGCCGCGATAGCCGTACCGATGGCGAAGATGCTCATCGACGTAATGAACAAGCTGCGGTTTGAAAAGCGAGTGATCAAATAGGCGGATGCCGGGACGAGCACACCCGTCACGAGCATAAAGCCTGTCGCGAGCCATTGAACGGTCGAGTAGTCTGCAATCTCGAGGTCGACCATGATCGATGGGAGCGCGACGTTGAGTAATGAGTTGTTTAAAAATGCGATGAATGCACCCGCAAAGAGCACCGCCAACATGACGTAAGGCGGTTTCTTTTGGAATTCTGGTTTCATATGGATGGCTCCTTTATTTTCTAAATAGTTATGTGTTGGTAAGTGTCGATGAAATGATTTTATACCCGTTGTATAAATAAAGCAACCATTTTGTACTATTAGTCTAAAAAGGTTTTCGGTGCTATAGTAAAGGTACAAACTAGACAGAACGGAGTTACGAAAATATGAAAGAGAAAAAGAGAAAAGTTGCCGATATTGCCATGTCTCTCTTCATCGAAAATGGGGTACAGCACACATCGGTGCAAGAGATCATCGACCGCGCTAATATCTCCAAAGGGACGTTTTATAATTACTTCTCATCGAAGACGGATTGTGTCGCTAGTATCCTCGAGAACTTACGATATGATGCAGGGCAACGCCGAATCGAAATGCAGATGGGGCGGGATAAGCGAGATCGTGACGTCTTCATCGAACAGATTTCGATATTGATTCAATTGAACGAAGAGCGGAACTTGCACGCGTTATTTGAATCGATCATGTCGTCGAACGAGAATGAATTGAAGAAGCTTGTACTTCAACATCGCATTTATGAAATCGAGTGGATTGCGATGCGTTTGACGGAAATCATTGGAGAGTCCGTCAGACCGTATTCGATGGAATTGACGGTGCTCTTCAACGGAATGTTGCAACATATCTTGTTTACGAACCGCATCACGAATGCTGCCTACTCTCCTCAAAAAGTCGTCCGAAGCTTATATACGTATGTCGAATTGATTGCCGCTCGGATGATGGAGACAGGAGAGCACGTCTTGAACCCGGTCACGGTCGATCAAATGCGTGGGACGACAGATAAACATCTCATAACAATCGAAGAATTGATCGAGATGGCTGCTCGCATCGAAGAGCATGTCGACATGACGGAAGAACAGCGAGATTTGTTCGATGCGATTTCGTTCGAACTTAAACAAGAGCGTCTTCGGAAAATCGTGTTAGAGCAATTGTTAAAGCCATTCCAACGGCTATTTAAAGGCGTGACAGGCGAGACAGAAGTACAAAAGTTCACGAATCTCGTGTGGTTGTATACGCGGACACATTAAAAATCATCCAATATTTCTGGATGGTTTTTTATTTTTCGATATAAAAGATAGAACAATTGTAGGTTCGTATGGGAAATATGGGTAATAATTAGTGATGGATAATGTTGAAGATGAAAGCGATTGAAGATGGGAGGAATTGAATATGCTAGAAAGTGTGATTGCATTTACTGCAATCGCTCTACTAATAGGTGGAGCGGCATATGGTCTCTATTCTGTATTTCGTTATTTTATCAAAAAGGATATCACTTCATTCCCTATCATATTAGGGGGCTCGATTTTTCTCGCAGGTGTTTGGTTGATCTTCATACTCGGAATTCTTGAAACAAATAATCAAGAAGCGGCTACTGATTTTGAAGAAGAGAGCACATTAGCAGTTACAGAGGACGAGAGTGAACCTGAACCGGTAATTGAAGAAGAGGTCGAAGAAGTTCAAGAACCTTCTGTGGAAGAGTTTTTACAAGACGTTCAGCCTGAGGAACCAATATCGAACTATAAGGAGTACATGGAATTTTATGAATTACAAATTAACCGAGGATATACTGCTTATGGTCTAGAGTTTGATGAAGTCACAATCGAGAATCGAAACATAATCGTGGTATACGACGCAGACTCAATTATCGAAGTAGGTGTGAATAAAGATTTAGATCAAGTAAAAAATGATCATGTCAAAAAGATTCAAGAAGATTTAACGACAACAATAGAGGGTTCATCAGATATGGGAACTGATGCAATTCAGCTTGAAAGAGGGTTTGCTGTTGTAGCCAGTACTTACAATGGTTCAAGTAATTTTGCAGTGACACTTCAAAATGATCAAGGGGAAATGATTGATTTACTAGTGAATGAAATAGGAAACTATTCAGGAAAGAGTTTTGTTTGGATTGAGGATGCAGGGGATTATTACTTAAATATAAATGGCAATCAAGGTAATTGGACAATTAATGTTATGCAATATCGACCTCTTGAAATAGAAAATCTACCAGGTGCTATAAAAGGAAAAGGTGACGATGTAGTCTTTTTTGAAATTGATAAAGGGTCTTATCAAATTTCGTTTTCGCATAATGGGGATTCTAATTTTGCAGTGAACGTCAACAAGGTTGATTTGTTAGTGAATGAAATAGGGAGTTATGAAGGGTCTCAACGCTACTCCTTTGAAGAGTCTAATGTATATGTGTTTGTCGTAACGGCAGATGGAGACTGGACCATCAATGTTAAGGAATAATATAGCTTGTACACAGGTATGACAAAATTCTTCCCTTTACAGTAATATAGAAGAAACAAGGAATGGAAAAAAGAATCAAAAAGTTTCCTCGAAAAAGAATTGATTCCTACAAATCCATACGCTACAATCAAATTACCGAAAGCGCTTTCGGGAAGAGGAGAATGACATGGGTACGATTTATGATTTAGCCAAAAAAACAGGATTCTCAATCACGACAGTGTCCAAAGCGTTGAACAATTATAAAGACGTGAGTGACAAGACGAGAGCGAAGATTCTTCAAGCCGCTGCTGAGATGGACTACTTGCCGAACGCACATGCCCAGTCGTTATCGACGAAAAAATCATGGGCGATCGGGGTCATGTTCTCAGAGGCGAACGAAGTCGGGATGAAGCACCCGTTCTTCAACGGAATCATCGAAAGTTTTCGTCACGCGACAGAGGAGCAGGGCTACGATTTAATCTTTGCCTCGCGGAATCTACGCAATCGTGACATGAGTTACCTCGAACACTTTAAACACCGTGCGGTCGACGGGATCGTCGTCATCTGCTCGGACCGAATGGATGAGCAAGTTCAAGAGCTCATGCGAAGCGACATCCCAATCGTCGTCGTCGATATGGACAGCGCCAACTGTAGCGTCGTTTATTCCGATAATATCGAAGGGGCGCGTCTCGCCGTGAATTATCTCTATGAACTCGGCCACCGAAAAATTGCCCACATCGCTGGGGATGAAACGATTGACGCTGGAGCGGCACGAATCAAAGGATATGAACTTGCGATGCAAGAGCTGGACCTTCCGATTCGACCAGGCTACCTCGTCAACGCCGGTTTCTTCTCGGTTGAGGAAGGGAAACAAGCGATGGAACAATTGCTTGAACTAGACGATCAACCGACTGCAGTCTTTGTGGCCGGGGATCAAATGGCAATAGGTGTCATCGAAGCCATTCACGAGCACGGTCTTCATGTCCCAAATGACATCTCTGTCATCGGATATGATGACATTGAAATGATTCAATACATCACGCCGAAACTGACCACGATTCGCCAAGATACGGACGAAATCGGAGAAGCGGCAGCAGAACTTTTACTTGAACAAATGACCGCGAAAGAGCGACTCACTGAACGTCGCGTCATTCCGGTACGCTTAGTCGAACGGGCATCCTGTGCACCGGTCAAACAGTGATTTATAGCCAATGATGTTTCGAAGTCGCTCTCTTTTCTTCAGTGGATGGAGAGGGGAGCGCGATTTCGAAAGTCATTTTTGAAAGAAATCGAAACCGCTTTCGATATTTTTTTCGATTGCAACGAAAGCGCTTTCGATAATTTTAAACCTCTTTTTGCAAGCGCTTTCTACTATTACTTATAAAAAGGATGGGAACAACACATGCGTAAATTAGTCAGCTTACTTACACTCGGAGCACTTTCAGTTGGCGTCTTGAGCGGTTGCTCAGACAGCGAAGGCGGAGCTTCTGAATCAAAAGATGACGTCTTAAAAGTTTGGTCATTTACGGACGAATTAAAAGAACCAATTAAAACATATGAAGAGAAGAACGGTGTCAAAGTTGAATTGACTATCGTCCCAATCGCGGACTATCCAACGAAATTGAAGCCAGCACTTGAGAGTGGCGTCGGCGCACCGGACGTCTTCACGGGAGAAATCGCATTCCTTAAACAATGGGTTGATGCAGGTTATTGGGAAAACCTTTCGGACGAGCCATACAGTGTCGATGAAATCGCAGACAACTACGTCCCGTACGTGTTTGACCTCGGGAAAGATAAAGATGGAAACGTTCGCGCTCTTTCATGGCAAACGACACCAGGTGGCGTTTACTACAAACGTAGCTTAGCAAAAGAAGTACTTGGTACAGACGACCCGACTGAAATCGGTGAAATGATGAGCTCGATGGACGGTGTCTTCGAAGTTGCTGAGAAGATGAAACAAAAAGGATACAAGATGTTCCCGGACGAAGGTGCGATCCGTTGGTTCTCACAAGGAGCAAACCCAGAAGCGTGGGTCAACGATAAAAACGAACTCGTCTTGACAGAAGATAAGATCAACTACATGGACTATGCGAAAGAACTTCGTGAGAAGCAATACACTGCGCTCGCACCAGAATGGTCACCATCATGGTTCGAAGGAATGGATAAGCCAATCAAAGTGAAAGAGAACGGAAAAGAAACAGAGACACAAGTCTTCTCATACGTCCTCCCAACATGGGGTCTCCACTCTGTATTAAAAGAGAACGCGAAAAAGTCTGCAGGTGACTGGGCTGTCACAAGCGGACCAAGCCCATACTTCTGGGGCGGTACATGGCTCGGAGTCTATGAAGGATCGAAAAACAAAGAAGCCGCTTACGACTTCGTAAAACTCATGACACAGGATGAAGAATTCTTGACAGATTGGGCACAAGAGACAGGCGACGTACTTGCGTTCAACCCGGTCACAGACAAGATCAAAGACGACTTCAGCGATGAGTTCCTCGGCGGACAAAACAACTATGAGTTCTTCCTCGATGAAGCAGATGAAATCACACCAGGTATCGTCACGAAATACGACCAACAGCTCGATACACTTTATGGTGCATCTGTCCTTCAGTATGTAGAAGGGAAAAAGTCAAAAGAAGAAGCGATTGAAGAGTTCAAAAAACAAGCGAAGAACGCTTACCCAGACATCGTTGTAGACTGACGATGACCAACACGAGGGGGGAGCTCCCCCCTCGGTTCTTATGGAAGGAGAAATACACGTGAAAAAACTAGATCGTTACGGCTATCTGTTCATCGCCCCGTTCTGGGTCGTCTTCTTGACATTCAGCATCTATCCGGTCCTCTTAACGCTTTATTATAGCTTCACGAACTATACGGGGAGCCCGGGTGAAGAGGTCGTCGGGTTTGCGAACTACACACGGTTGTTGACGGATACGTACTTTATCGAGGCGTTTTTCAACACCATCAAAATTTGGGGAATTAACTTCGTCTTGCAGATTGGATTGGCGCTTCTCTTGGCGCTCATCTTCTCTGATCTCCGTTTGAAGTTAAAAGGACTATCGTTCTTCCGCTCGTTCTTCTATCTTCCAAACTTGATCACGATCAGTTCGGTCGCGCTCTTGTTCGGTATTTTACTCGACTGGCAGCACGGTTCACTCAACATGGTGTTGATGAAAATCGGCTTGATTTCGGATCCAATCAACTGGTTGGCAGAACCTGTGACGGCACAGTTATCCGTTTCACTCATTTTGACATGGATGTGGTTCGGACATTCCTTCATCATCGTCATGGCAGGGGTATCAGGCATCTCGACAGATTACTTCGAAGCCGCTCACATTGACGGTGCGAACCGTTGGCAGATGTTTACGAAAGTGACGTTGCCGCTCTTGAAACCAATTCTTCTCTACATCATGATCACGTCACTCATCGGTGGACTACAGTTGTTCGACCTTCCGATGTTGATTACAGACGGGATCGGTTCACCAGACGGTTCGTTGAACACGATGGTGCTTTACTTGTACAACCAAGCCTTCAAGTATAACAACTATGGCTATGCGTCAGCGGTCGCTTACGGCCTATTCTTGATCACGCTGATCTTCTCGGCGGTCGTCTTCAAGGGTATGTTCCGCAAAGAGCGCGCGACACAGAAGGGGGCGTAAGCAATGGAACAAAATGCGGAATCACGGCGAATGCTTCCAGATAGCGCAGCGCAGCCGAAACGGAAAGAGGAGCGTCCGCTTAAAGTGGCGCCGCCTTCTAAGAAGAAAACGAATAAGCGATTCGCACGAGGTTTGATTTATACAGGGCTCATCCTTCTCGCGATGATCTGTTTCATTCCGTTCTTGATGATGATTGTCAACGCGACCCGGACGAATGGAGAAATCATGGCTGGGTTCTCACTTTTTCCGGGGACGGCGCTCGCAGACAACTATGCGACGCTTAGCGAATACATCAACATTTGGAACGGCTTCAAGAACAGCTTGATCATCTCTGTATCGGTGACGGTCTTGTCTGGTTACTTCTCAGCCCTAACGGCTTACGGCTTTACGTTCTATAACTTTAGAGGGAAAAATGCGATGTTCATCTTCATGCTTGTCATGATGATGGTGCCAGCGCAACTCGGACTCATTGGATTCTATGAGATCTCAAAAACGCTCGGTATTTTGGACACGTTCATTCCATTGATTGTCCCAGCGATTGCAACACCGTTCACCGTCTTCTTCATCCGTCAATATACGCAAGCGACGCTTCACATCAGTTTGATTGAAGCGGCACGGATTGACGGTGCGAGCGAGCTACGTATTTTCCACACAATCGCACTTCCAATGATGATGCCAGCGATTGCAACGATGTCGATTTTTACGTTCATCGGCTCATGGAACAACTACTTGATGCCACTTGTCCTCTTGTTCTCGCCTGAGAAATACACGTTGCCTGTTTTGATGGGCTTCTTGAAAGGATCACAAGTCGCAGAGAACCTTGGCTCGCTTTACCTGGGCATCGCGATTTCGGTCGTACCGATCATGATTGCCTTCTTGTTCCTCTCGAAGTACATCGTCAGCAGTATTTCGGCAGGTGCTGTCAAAGAATAAATATAGAGAAAAGAGGAAAACACTATGCATTTTAAGAAAGACTTCGTATTCGGGACAGCCACGTCCTCGTACCAAATTGAAGGCGCATATAACGAAGGAGGCCGTACTCCTTCCATCTGGGATATGTTCTGTGACATCGACGGGCGCGTGTTTGAAAAGCATAACGGCGATGTCGCATGTGACCACTACCATCGTTACGAGGAAGACATCCAGCACATCAAAAAGTTAGGTGTCGACACGTATCGATTCTCCATCGCGTGGCCACGCATCTTCCCTGCCAAGGGAGAGTACAACCCAGAAGGAATGGCGTTCTACAAAAACTTGGCGCTGCGTCTACGTGAAGAAGGAATCAAACCAGCCGTCACGATTTATCACTGGGACCTTCCGATGTGGGCTCACGAAGAAGGTGGCTGGGTCAACCGTGAATCGGTCGACTGGTTCCTCGATTATGCGAAAGTCTGTTTTGAAGAGCTTGATGACATCGTCGACTCTTGGATTACCCACAATGAGCCTTGGTGTGCCGGCTTCCTCGGCTACCACGTCGGTGTTCATGCACCGGGTCATCGTGACATGAACGAAGCGGTACGCGCCGTGCACCACATATTGTTATCGCACGGAAAAGCGGTCGAGTTGTTGAAGCGAGAGATGACGTCCATGACCCCGATCGGCATCACGCTCAACTTGTCACCGATGTACGCGAAGACGGATTCTGCGAATGATCGCCTTGCGATGAACAATGCCGACGGGTATTCGAATCGCTGGTTCCTCGATCCGGTCTTCAAAGGTGAGTATCCAGTCGATATGATGAACTTGTTCTCCAAATATGTGCATAACTTCGATTTCATCCAACCGGGTGATATGGAGACGATTTCGACATCTTGCGACTTCTTCGGCATCAACTTCTACAGCCGCGGCATTGTCGAGTTCAACGCAGCAAATGATTTCTTGAAGGCAGACGCTTACTCGGACTACGAGAAGACGGGCATGGGCTGGGATATCGCCCCGAACGAATTCAAAGACCTGATCCGTCGTTTACGCGCCGAGTATACTGACCTTCCAATCTACATCACAGAGAACGGCGCCGCATTTGACGACGTGCTGGAAAATGGCGAAGTCCATGACGATAACCGGATCGACTACGTCCGCCAGCACCTCGAAGCCGTCTCCGATTTGAACGATGAAGGCATGAACATTCAAGGCTACTACCTCTGGTCGCTCATGGACAACTTCGAATGGAGCTTCGGTTATGAGAAGCGCTTCGGCATTCTTTATATCGACTTTGAGACACAGGAGCGCATTTGGAAAGACAGCGCGAAGTGGTATGCCGGTGTCATCGCCGACCATAAAGCCAAACACGCGGATAGCGTCGAGGCGTAACATGCATCCATCCCCACCGCTACGGGGATGGATTTTTTGTGTGGAATGCTATCTTTTTGGGAACGAAGATAGGGGAGGGATGTTCTATGAAACGTGAGTTTGCGACATATGAAGTGACGGGATATGACGACCTTGGGAAAATCAAATTCGTTCATTTGAGAGAAGGCGAGTTTGTGTTGCCCGTTGAGATCAAGGGAGATGACTTACGAAAAATCAAGAAAATGATGGAGCTCAATCCAGGTGTGACCGTGATTATTCATGCGGCGATTGACCAGAGGCGGATGCGGTTGCTTGAAGTGGAGGGCTATTCGCTCCGGAAAGAGGATACGTAAAACGCTAGCACTGAAAAAGGACTAGCGTTTGTTTACATAGATTGGGCAACGAAACACCAGGATAAATCCCACGATTCACTCGTGATGACGCACAAAAGTCACCGACCATGAAACGGTTCGGTGACTTCGTTGGATTGACTGATTTGTTTGACTCTTTTCAATACGTCCCGTTTCGGTAAATTCGGGTAATCATGCTGGATGCGTTCGACGCAGGACACGATTGTTTCGGTTCGTAACAGGTGGATGATCTGCTGATCGATTGAATCAAGTTCAAGAGGTACGTCTTCTTTCGAATTCTCACGATTTAGCCAAAATGATGCACCGAATAAGTGTACGAATACAATCCCCATGACGGTGAGCGTCGATAAATCGATAGACGGAAAGAGTGTCAGTACGACGTATAGACTGATTCCGCTCACTGCTCCGTGCAGAATGGTGTCGATTAGACGCGGTACGTTCGCATGACCAAACGAGCGTAACGCTCCCGTTAACCCATCAACGAACAAACTGAGGATTGTCGACAATAGATAGATAGATAGAAACAACCGAGCATCGCGAGAGTCGATAAGATTCGGAACACTGTGTCTTCAAGCAGATAGATGATAATCAAATCGACGGCAAGTAGCGGGGCGAGGGCGAGCGCTAAAATCAATGCGCCCCAACCGAGTCCAGTCACAGCCTTCATGAGACATGTGCCCGATATCGTCCAAGTGCGATGATGGCACAGAAGAGACAGACCGTATGGATTACGACCCCGATAAGCATGGCATATGGCAAAATCGATTGGAAGCCAAGACCGAATGCGAGGGCGGCGCTCGATAAAATTAGAAAGCTCGGTGTATAGTTTCGGACGGTTGTTTTCTGCTTATTCGCATGTACCATAAAGTATCCCGCAATGAGTAAAAAGACAGGAAACAACATGATGGGGTAGACCGATTGAAGCAACAGTCCGAGTAATCCGGACAGACCAGCGATAACGGCGAATATAGAAGGATAGTATGCTTTCAAATTTCCAACTCCTTTACTCTTTTCCCTAAATATAACAGCCCTCCTCATTATTGAGAAGGGCTGTCGCTTTTGTTTCAGGCTGATGCTTGATCAGAGCCATCTTGTGCTTTCAATTCTTCACCGTACGAAACGCGGTCTTGAATGCGAACGAACGGAAGGTAGACGACAACGGCCATGGCGATTGTTGCAATCTGTAAGAGGGCAGCGCGCCATCCGCCAATCAAGAATCCAGAGATGACTGGAGGTGTCGTCCATGGTACTTGAAGCGCGTTGAACGGCTCGACCCAACCCCAAAGGATGGCAAAGTAGACCATGAATGAAGCGATGGCTGGCACGACGACGAATGGGACGAACATGATCGGGTTGAAGACGATTGGCATCCCGAAGATGACCGGCTCATTGATGTTGAAGATACTTGGTGCAAGTGACAACTTCCCAAGCTGCTTCAAGTGTGCCGAGCGTGCAACGATTAAGACGGCAATGATGAAGCCGATTGTGATTCCTGATCCACCGAGTTTCGTGAACACGTCGAGGAATTGAATCGTAACGATTTTTGCGTTCTCGCCAGCGACGAGCGTACCACCAGCATCGAGGATGGCTTGGTTTTGAAGTGCATTCGCTGTGAGAAGTGGTCCCATGATTCCCATGAGGATTGCGGCACCGTGAATCCCACACCACCACATGACGGACATGAGCACCATGATGATGACGGCTCCAGCGAGTGTGTCAGTCAAGTTTTGAAGCGGTGCTTGAAGCACATCATAGATGACTTCTGTGAACGTACGCTCTGCAACCGCTTGGAAAATCGCAAACGTCGCAACGGCGAGCGAGATGATCGCCAAACCAGGAACAAGTGCAGAGAATGAGTTCGATACGCCTGGTGGAACACCGTCTGGCATTTTAATGCTGATCCCGCGCTTGATGAACTGCGAGTAGATGAATCCGACTGTCAATCCGACGATGATGGCAGCGAGGACACCTTGTCCACCTGTCCATACTTTTGGAATGACGCCACCGACGAATTCCCCAGATTCAGACAAGACAGAAGCTTGTGTGATGATGAGGAACGAGATGATTCCGAGGATACCAGCTGGCACGCCTTCAATCTTTTCGTTCTTGACGTATGAGTAAGCGATTCCAAAAACACCGATTAAAGCAAGGATGTCAAACGTCGCACCGACGACTTGCGTGAGCGGGAGTGACCAGTCTGCTCCAAATAGACCTGACATGAAGTCAGCCCAGCCTGGAATCGGTAACGCCAGGATGAGGAGGAACAACGATCCGATGATCGTCATCGGCATCGTGAGGATGAACCCGTCCTTAATCGCAAGGACGGGCTTGGCGTTCGCGAAGCGAACAAAAGCAGGGGTGAACTTTTCAAATACTCTTTCTAAGCGGCTCATAGGGGAACCTCCTTATAGGTCTTCAGCGCGCGTAGCGATGATCTCTTTATACCAATGGAACGACTGTTTCTTCTTCCGTGCGAGACCGTTGTTGTGGTCGACATAGATGAAGCCGTATTGTTTCTTATAACCGTTCAACCAGCTGAGTAGGTCGATTGCAGACCAAGCATAGTAACCAGCAACGTTGATGCCTTGTTGAACAGCATGTTTGACTGCACGAAGGTGTCCTTCGATGTACTCGATCCGTGGCGTGTCCATGATCTCACCGTCGACGATTGGGTCGACATCACCGAGACCGTTCTCTGTGATATAGATTTTGACGTCGCCGTAACGATCTTTCAGCATATGCATCCCAGCGAGGAACGCTTCCGGTGAGATTTCCCAATCCCACTTCGTGTACACTTTGTCATCCATCTTGACCGTCTTGTAGACGCCATCGAACGATGGGTTACCCGGACGACCTGTCGAGTTCTCACGTCCACCGGCCATGACGAGCGCCGAGTCATTCTTCATGACGCGCTGCGGGCTGTAGTAGTTGAGACCGATAAAGTCGTTCATCGGAGCGGTACGTTTCAAGACGTCGAGTTCTTCCTCTGTCATTTCAGGAAGGAGACCTTGTTCATGTAAACCGTTCACGACGTACTCTGGATATTCACCTTTCAAGATGGGGTCATAGAACCAATGTGTCGCATAAGCATTCGCATGCATTTCGGCAAACTTGTTCTCCTCTGCGTCATCGATACTGAACGCCGGGTTGAACACGTGTGTGATCCCGATTTCGCCAGTGTGACCGTTTTGTTTGAAGAGCTCAACGGCACGGGCGTGAGCGACGAAGACGTTATGTGTCGTTTGGAAATATCCTTTGACGTCGCCTTCGATACCTGGCGGGTGTGCGCCTGTTAAGTATCCAAGTGAGCAGAAGATGACCGCTTCGTTGAACGTGATCCAGTGGTTGACACGGTCACCGAACGATTGGAAGCAAGTATCTGCGAAACGGACGAATGCGTCAACTGTCTCTTTGTTCTTCCAGCCGCCTTTTTCTTCAAGTGCTTGTGGGAGGTCCCAATGGTAGAGCGTGACGAATGGGACGATGTCATGTTTCAAACATTCGTCGATCAAGTTGTTATAGAACTCGAGTCCTTTTTCGTTCACTTCACCCGTACCGTTCGGGAAGATACGCGGCCATGAGATGGAGAAACGATACGATTCGAGTCCCATCTCCGCCATGAGCGCGATATCTTCTTTATAACGATGGTAATGGTCGACTGCGACGTCGCCGTTTGTGTTTTCAAATGTCTTACCAGGAATTTTCGAGAAGACGTCCCAGTTCGAGAGGCCTTTCCCGTCCTCGTTCCATGCGCCTTCGACCTGGTAAGAGGCCGAAGCAGCGCCGAACAAGAAATCTTTAGGCATTTTCAAAGTCATCACCTCAGTTTATTTATTTACAAGTTTCAATGAGTGGTCTAATACTTTCGCACCGTTCATCATGCCGTAGTCGACTGTGTTGATGACGTCGATTGGAACACCTTTTGGTTCGCAGATTTGCTTCCCTTTTGAAAGGAGGTACTTCACTTGTGGTCCGAGAAGTGCAACGTCGATGTTGTCAACGTAAGTTTCCATCTCCGATTCTGGGTAAGCTGCGATTTCAGCTTCGATGCCACGTTCAGAGGCAACCGCTTTCATTTTTTCTACTAACATACTTGTTGACATACCTGCCGCACAGAAGAGTCCGATTTTAATCATTTTTGATCCATTCCTTTCAATTCGTTGATTTCGTTTTGCATATTCATCATATATCCAAGCATTTCTTTGACGAGAATCGTGTTCATCAAGTGATCTTGCGCATGCACCATGAGGACACCAACCGTTGCCGATTTACCTTGTGCTTCGAGCGTCACGAATTTCGTTTGAATCGCATGTGCTTCTTTTAATGTCGCGTCACCAGCAACGACTGCTGCTTCGGCTTCGTCTTTCTTTCCTTCTTGCATGAGGAGCATCGCTTGATGGTAGCTCGCTTTGGCGTCACCCGAGAGGGCGATGAGACCGAAAATATCTTCCGGTGAGATCTCGATTGTTTCAGAAACCATAATATCTCTCCTTTTTGTATGGATAACTAAAATTCATAGGTACAAATATTTTCTACACGTTGATAGTAGCACGAAAGCGTTTTCGTGTAAACCCTTACTTTTCGAAAAAGTGCATAAAAAAATGCGCGCGAGAAAAGCATCTCTCGGGCGCGTTTAGGACTTGATGTTCGAGACTTTGAGCATTTTGACATGTTTAAAATGATGGATGGAACGAGAGACGTCGAAGATTTGTCCATTCGTCAAATAGACGGTGTTGTCGACAATCAAGGCTGGATCATTCTCGTTCAGGTCGAGCAGGTCGGCGCACTCTGAATCTAAAAAGTCTGCGTAAATGACTCGGTCAGCGAATCCGATGGCAAGTTTTTGATCACTTCGTAAATATGTGTAGATCGACTTTTGGACGATGTTCTCATCTAAGTAGATGACGAGCTCTTTTCGGAAGTATGAATCCTCTACAGAGAACGGATGATCATCAACGAGACGTAGACGTTTCACGAAGTAGACGGGTGTCCCAATCGGGCACTTCATACGTTCGGCGACCTCATCGTTCGCCACCGTCTGTTCGAAATGTAAGACGCGTGTCTCGACTTTTCGACCGCTGAAGTCACTTGTTAAACCTTGGAGCTTTTCTAAATTGATGTAATCGCTATTGTAATGGTCACGGACGAAGACGCCGCTCCCTTGAACTTGATAGACGTATCCTTTGTTGACGAGGATCTCGATCGCTTTTCGGACCGTATTGCGGCTGACGCCATACTTATTGGCATACTCATCCTCGGTCAATAATTTATTCGTATGTTGGTAGACGTGATTGACGATGTCCGCTTCAATCTGACTTGCAACTTGCTTGTACTTCGGAGACATACAGTTCTACACCTTTCAAAAAAATTTGTGGGAATGAATTTGGTAACAGTATAGCAGATAACCTTTGTAAGCGGATACGTTTCGTTCGTCAATTGTTGAAAAAAGTCGAACGATTCAATGCTAGAATATTCGGAAAATGTGAAACAATAATAAGAAATTATACGTATAAGGGATATAGATGCTTTATAGAAAGGATGTTTGTTAAGTGAACAATCAAAATCGTTTCGTACAAGAGGATACATGGTGGAAGTCACCACTTCGAATAAAATATACCTCGTTTGCGTTCATACTCATGGCGCTTGCTGTGTCGTACTTCGAAGGTAATGTAGGGCTGACAGTTCCACTCATTGTTGTCGGGATCGCGATGATTGGAATAGACGTTAGCAAGTATCAGAAACAACGTACGCATGTAAGCGAAAAAATCAAAATGAAATCTCTTAAACGGGAGCTCATGTATGATTTAGTGGATTCAGCAATTCTTATTGTAACAACCGTGACGCTCCTTTTTATGAAAGTTGACACGTTAACAATTTTTGTTGTTCTCACCTTGTGGATGGTATTCGGTCAAACTTTCCAAAGACAATTTGGAGAAAGCATATCTTCGGTGGATCAATCCGAGAAACAACGGTTGAAGAGATGAATGAACGCATAACGAAAGAAAAAGCATGGAAGCGTTTATTCGACCAATGGATCTTCGGCCTGTTTGGAACATTTGTAGTGCTGATGTTACCAATCAGTTTATTAACAGATGATCTTACGTGGGGCGTGCTGTATATCGCCTGTACGCTCATTCCGCTGAACATCTTATATGTGAAGCGTTATCGAATGCGCCTGAGGTTTCAACCAGAATTGAAAGGGTTGTATCGTCGTCAACTCGTTCGGGACGGGATCAACAGTGCTGCCTTTTTCCTCGCGTTGAATCATCAATTACTGTTCGCCTCAAACGTGGCGTATATGGGTGTCACGATATTCATCGGTGGTGCGATGCTATGGACGTTGAACGTGAACAAACAAACGAAACAACAAGATATGGAGTATATACATTTCGACAAGGAGGCGATATAGGTGGAGCAAGACGTAAAGTGGATGCGACGAATGCGACGTTATGCCGTACCCATCTTGATTCTTTATGTCATGGCCATTATTGTCGCTCTCTTATTAGAGAAAATGTGGCTTATCCCCATCATGGCGTCCGTCTCTGTGATCATCGTCGTGATGGGCTATCAAGAGATGCGTATCATGTGGCGAATGACAAAACATCCGAAAGCTCATCGAATGCTTATATTCCAATACGTATTCGAATGGGTGGATGCGATTTTGTTGACGGCGCTCATGGTGACGCTTCTGACAGCGGAAGATTTTGGTCTCGTGATCGGTCTCTTTTTTGGGATATGGGGAGTACTCAGTCCGATTCGGCAGAAGTGGTTCACGAAGCAACTTAAACAAATCGATCCGGAATTACCGACGTATGAGGAAGTGATTGAAGGGAGTGTACTAAATGGACCGTCAATTTGAACTCACGATAACGCATGCCAAACAATTCGAACGGTTCTTTGGCTGGCCGGTACTCGTCATATTCCTCATTTCGTTCATCGTGATGTTACGGACACAGGCGACATGGGTCATCCCGGTCATGTTGGTCGTATCCATTGGCATGGCTTATAAAGGATATATGGAATATCGAGTCATTCGCCCTTTTGCCGAACATCAAAACGTCGTTCGGGTGTTGCGCTATCGACTCGTTGACTGTTGGATTAGTGCTGTTACGTTATTTGTGCTCTTCATCCCGATGTATGTGAACGAAGATGCCTTCATCCTGACCGGTGGGATCGTCGCCCTTTGGGGGTTAGCGAAATCGTATCGAGAGAAGAAATGGGAAGAGCGAATCCATGCACATCAGTCAGAACTACCGACGTATGAAGAAGTGTTGGAAGGAGGAGAGAACATATGGAACTATCACCAAAAGTAAAAACGCAAATCGACACGATTTTAAAAGTAGACCGTTTGACGAAATGGGGTGTCGGCATCATCGGCATCGGACTCGTCGTCAGTTTTTTGATTTACGCCTCGTATTGGACACTTTCGGACGGCGTTGTTACGGGAACGTTATATGCGGTGCTCGCTGCAGTCTTGACGGGTATTTTTATACAATATCGGATGTGGCTGCGCTTTGTGACGAATCAGACGGCACGAAACCTCTTATCGTTCAAAATGATGGCACATACGCTCGCTTTGACGGGTGTCGGAATTTATGGACTCTTCTATTTCACGAGTGAAGCGACGAGCACACAATCGTTCCGTATGTTCCTCCTTTCGCAACTGACGTTTTTCGGGATTGAATACTTGGCGAAGCGGTTCGACCGCGTCATTCAATCTTATGACGAGAACTATTTGACGGATCGAGATTTAAAAGAGATTCGTGAAGTCCGCGAATACGAGAAGGAGCAACGTCGTGAACAAACGTGATCAGATGAGAGAGCTTGTCAGAGTGGAAACTGAAAAGAATGGAGTCTTCACTTTTCTGTCGTGGATGATCTGTATATCGTTGTTTGTGGCGACTGAAAAAGGATGGGTGTCAGCAGGAACTGTTCTTTTGATTGGTCAATTTGCGGGCTTATTTGCGATTAAAAAATCTTGGAAGAAAGAAACGATTCAATTGAAGTATTTAACGAATCGAGACGCCAAACGTCATATACACTTGATGTCGATTTTTAATTTTTTGACGTTCCCGATTTTGCTCATCCTCATGTTCGGGTGGGTAACGAAACAAATTGAGACACCTTACTTTATTGGTTTGATGGTCACTGGAGGTGTCATATCCGTCATCGGTCATAAATGGTACGAGCGATACATGGTCCGACTTGATGAGAACTATGTCACGGAACGAGAGTTAAAAGAAGAACAAAAATGGGGGAGCGCGTGACTCACTCGAGAAAGTAGGAATATGAAGTGAGGATTGCGACGTATAACATTTGGAATCATGACACGCTATGGCAAAAACGAATCGATGCGATTTGCCAAGAAGTAAAACGAATCAACGCGGACGTGATTGCACTGCAAGAAGTCCGTTCTTACGAAGAGGGTAGTGTGGCTCATGACATTGCGGAAGCGACGGGTTATCCGTACTGCGTCTTTCATGCTTACCCCGACTCACCGGACGAAGGACTCGCTTTTTTGAGTAAAGTCCCTTTTTCTTCAGTTGAAGCGATTTGGGAAGAAGATGTGGAAGAGTCAAACTTTTGTGCGACCCGAGTGACGCTTATCTTCGGCGGTCAGGAATGGGGACTCACGAATGTGCATCTGAACTGGCGCTCTTCTTCGATTCGAGAATGCCAGATGGAAGTGGTACGAGACTGGTTAAGCAAGGGGCACCAAAAGGCGATTGAGGTGTTGTGTGGGGATTTCAATGATCATCCTCAATCCACTATCTATGATGATGTATCAGATGCAGGGTGGCTGGACGTGACGACGTTTGTTGGCGAAGAGGCACGCCCGACGTTAGACGTAAAGCACAATCCATACCTACAATCTTCTCATCTCGAGCAACCTGAACGATATGATTGGATTCTGTTCCTTTCGGAATGGAGTGAACTCGAGGTTCAGCATGTCGATGTATTCGGCGACATGCGGACGAGTAGGGATGTTGTACCGAGTGATCATTATGGTGTGGTGGTCGACTTTACCGTGAAATAATGAGGAGGATGTGCGATTGCGCATCCTCTTTTTATTTGAATAGACGAGCGATGAACCCCACACATGCCGCAAAGGGAAGAAGGAGAAGGAGTCCGAGCCATTGATCGCGCCAAACGACAAACCAGAAAGCGGCTTGCAGACATAGGATACCGACTGCGGCAAAAATCACGAATAAGAATGCTTTCTTACGGGTAGAGCGGTCATCCCACCATTCTTTGAAATAAGGGAAACTGCAGAGAAAAGCCATAGCCATGAAGAAAATCGCAGGAAACAACATGACATCTCCTAACGTGCTATTACCTTCAAATTCGAGCCACCTGGATAAGACGGATAACAGAATGCCGATCAATAGGAAGATTCCACCCATGTGTTTCCCCTCGTTTCTTTACTCGTTACTTGTATCATGCCCGTTCTCTCCCTACTCGAAAACCTGATACATTGATGGCATTTTAGTGAAAGTGGTGACTTTTACATGAACGGAAAAAAAGTATTTAGCGACAATTTTTCAGATTGCTCTATCCAACACGGCTTGTACTCGATAGCATGAAAGCGTATCTGGAGAAACGGCTAGATATAAAGTGAAAGCGCCAGAACTCTACGGAGTTGACGAGGACGAAGGTGATCGAGATTTCGGCGGATGCCTTCCAGTCGCGTGTCACGACTGAGAGAGTCTTGATAAAACGTTCGGGTGACCGGGCGGACAAAACGAGACTTGATGACATTACTCAAAAAAGCCCGTTTCCTTTTTCGAGAAATCGAAGCAAAGAGGAGATTTGTTTATGTGTGGAATCGTAGGGATGATCGGACAAGTTGGAACGAAAGAGATTTTATTGAAAGGGCTAGAAAAGCTCGAATATCGTGGCTATGATTCAGCAGGAATTGCATTAGTCGGCGAGGACGTTCGTACGTTCAAAGAAGTAGGACGAATTCAAGCACTCCGTGACATCGTACCGGCTGATGCTGAAGGAACGATTGGAATCGGCCACACACGTTGGGCGACACACGGGGTACCGAGCGTGCCGAACGCCCACCCGCATCAAAGCACGACTGGACGCTTCACGCTCGTCCATAACGGTGTAATCGAGAACGATGAGCAATTGAAAGCCACGCTCGACGTTCCGTTCCTTTCAGAGACGGACACGGAAGTCATCGTCTTGCTCATGGAGAAGCACTTCGTCGAGCTCGGTGATGTCGAGGCGGCGTTCCGCAAGACGCTCTCGGACCTCCACGGTTCGTACGCGATCGCGATGATCGACTCAGAGGACAAAGAGCGCCTCTATATCGGGAAGAACAA